>NYVC01000069.1 GCA_002684375.1 Marinovum sp. | reverse complement strand
CCGGCAGGGTCATAAAACAAAAATGAGTAAAAGTTTTTGAAATTCACGCTGGGGTTACTTCCATTAAAGGACTGGCTTTTCTCGAACCCTCTCGAAGTCAGATGACAATTTTGACCGGTTTGGGGTTCTTGGTTTGCCATGCATGACCTCGCATAGGTGGGGAAAAACCTCCCGCGTTTAACTGAGGTATTCAGATATCAATTATAACAAGCTCATCCTCGCATTTTTGAGCAAGCGTCTCTGTCGCATGTGTGCAAAATACGGTCTTACTTCGAAAATTAGTGGTTGTCAGAACCAGATCAAAGATGAATCCTTACCACCTGAAAGTGTTGGTTCAACCTGCGCATGACTACCAAACTTGGATTATTCGCATTGCAAAAAATTATGTGGTCCTTAAGTGTGTAGGCATTACAATCAGATATTTGATTTTGACGGGTCATCTTTTCAAACTGGGGCGGCATTTTGATCGTTGTACATTTGGGTGCGCATCGTACAGGAACAACTTTGTTTCAAAAAACACTTGCGGATAATCGTCAAAGGCTGTCAGATCTTGGAATATGCTTTTTAGGCCCTGATCAGATCCGCAATGGCGATTTCGAGGGGCTTTTGGTCCGTCGCGCGGAACTGACGCTTTTACAATTCAGAAAATCCCAGAAAGCGGTGCGAAAGTTACGCTGTCTGTTGGATAGTGAACGCCGCGCAGGACGGCGTGTGATCTTAAGCGAAGAAAATATTCTTGGCAGTATTCGTCATAACGTGGATACTATGAGTGTCTATCCAAATATCCAAAATAGTTTGGATATGTTGAAACCGGCTTTTGAACAAGTTGATGCTTTCTATTTTTCTATTCGACCGCTACACGTCTGGTGGAATTCTTGTTTGTCCTTCGCCATCCGTCACTTCCGGCGTCCACCATCGGATATGCAGCTTGATTATATTGCCTATAACAGTGCCCTTGGTTGGCGCCCTGTTATCCAAGCGGTCTGCAAAGCCTTTCCAAAGGCCAGAGTGAAAGTCATTGAGTTTGGCNCNCTCACCGCTGAGNCTATTTTACAGTTGTCCGAGGTCANCGGCTGGCAGGATCTTTCGCATCTGGAACAAAAATACCGAATATTCAACCGCTCCAAGCCAATCAACCATTTGAAAGAGGTTTTGGAGGAGAGGGGTGACAGTATCGGTATTGCCAGNTTNGCCGGAAAGGGTGAGGNGCGAAGACTGAATATGTTTTCGGAAACTGGGNTGNGCCTTCTGTCTGAGGCTTANGCACGCGACCTTGAATGGCTGCGAAGTCAGACCGATCATCGGATTAGTNTTCTTGAAGCCCTAAAATAAGCCCTAAAAAAGCGNTGTAGCAGCTGGACGCATGTTTGCAGAATTAATACTGTCTTTTCCGTTCTGTTATTTGTCTCTTTTGTTGCGGTAATTNCCTTCAAAGCATCGCCGCAGNTTNAATTTGTCCCAANTGGCCTGTTGAANTCATCNGCNTGTTCAAGGCCGTNTCNGCACCGGTTTCCGCTCTTNTTAAAATTTNCAACTGACGCNTACNAAGCCAACCTAGGNTATTGCTCATAGACCAAANCAGCTGGGACAGGGGTTCACTTTGATGCTTACGCGGCATTTTANCATTTGGACCTTCATTTTGCGAACCAGATGATATGGGATAGATNATCACATTTGGCATGCCTGTCAGAAAAACAGGTTAAAGGGGTTTTGAGGTTTNGNTGGAACTTACTGGTTGAAAGTGGCTCGGNCAACCCTGGNNGGCTNAAATTAATCAAACAAGATCAACAAGGTATTGACCGTCACNTNGAGGTGTTGCGATCAGATCTTATNACACGAGAGCGCTGATCAGGGTCAAGTGATGGTATTGCGCCAAGCAGTGCCTGCGTATAGCTGTGTTGCGGATTTGCAAAAATTTGCTTCGTGGGCCCCTCTTCAACGATCTCTCCCAGATACATGACAGCAACATAGTCACAGACATGGGCAACGACGCTTAGATCATGACTGATGAATAAAAATGTTAAATCAAGGTTATGTTGCAACTGTTTGAGGAGGTTGAGAATATCAGCTTGGATAGACACATCCAAAGCGGCGACGCACTCATCTGCAACCACAAATTTTGGCCCCGTTGCCAGTGCCCGAGCAATGGAAATCCGTTGTCGTTGCCCGCCAGAAAAAGCGTGGGGGTAGCGCCGCAGNTGTTCGAGGTTAATCCGGCATTTACCTGCAATTTCCCGCACGCGCATGTCGGTTTCTTCGCGTGTTTTGGTGAGGCCGAGCACCTCTAATGGTTCGGCGATTATGTCACGGACCGTCATACGAGGGCTAAGTGCNGCGTAGGGATCTTGAAAAATCATCTGGGTCAGGCTGCGAAAGTGACGTTCTTGCGCCTTTGTCATATCTGCAATATTGCATGTCCAACTGCCATCGTCATAGGTGATCTTGCCATCTTCAATCGGTGCTGCCCTTAGTATCGCCCGGCCAAGCGTTGTTTTGCCCGAGCCACTTTCGCCNACAAGTCCAAAGAAACTGCCCTTTGGGATTTGAAGCGAAACATTCTTGACCGCTCTTAAAGTTGGCGGCGCGCCAAAAAGACGNTGACCCAANGGAAAAGTAACGGTGAGGTTTTCAACCGAGACCAGAGACGTCATCGCACATCCTCCGGAAAGAGCGCTGCAAAATGGCTGGGGCCAACCTCAGTCATTGGTGGTACTTCTGTTTCATATCGCGAACCGGGGGCCAGCTCGGCGTTGCGCGGATGGAAGACGCAACCGGAAGGACGCTCCAATGGCGAGGGAATATCACCGGGGATCGGCATCAGCGGCGCATCCAGATCTTCAAGATTCGGTAACGCGTTCAGCAGTCCGCGGGTATAGGCATGCGCTGGATTCCGCAGGACATTGCGGACCGGGCCGCGCTCCATAATGCGGCCCAGATACATCACTGCCAATTGATCCGCGGTCTGCGCAATTACACCAAGATCATGGGTTATAAACAGGATTGACATGCCAAAGTCATCAATTAGTTCTTTCATCAAATCAATCACCTGCCGTTGGATGGTGACATCAAGCGCCGTGGTTGGTTCGTCCGCGATTAACAGGCGTGGCTTGGTCGTCAAAGCCATAGCGATCATTGCGCGCTGACGCATCCCGCCAGAATATTCAAATACATATTGATCGAACCTTCGATGGGGGTCGGTGATGCCCACACGATCCAGCATCTCGACTGATAATTCTTTCGCTTGTGATTTTGACATTGTGGTATGGACTTGCAGTTGTTCGACCATTTGCTTTCCGACCGTGATCGCGGGGGCAAAGCTTGCCATCGGTTCTTGGAAAATCATAGAAATTGCGCCNCCGCGAATGGGCAGCATGTCCCGCTCGCGACGCAGGCTAAAGACATCAATATCTGGATCTCCGTGCAATACGATCTTAGATCCCGGGTCATAAACAGTATTATAGCCGTTCAATTGCATAATTGCTTTGGCAGTGACGGATTTGCCGGAACCACTTTCCCCGGCAAGGCCCAAAACCTCACCCGGCTGTATGTCAAAAGACACGTTTTCAACAGCGGTGATCAAACCTTCGTCCGTCCGAAACTGAATTGTTAGATTATCAACTGTAAGCAGGCTCATGACGCAGCCTCNCTATAGGGGTCTGCCGCGTCGCGAAGCCCGTCACCGACAAACACAAACGCCATTACGAGAACGATGAAAAAGATGACGGGAATAAAATACCATTGATAATTCAGCATGACGTCAGCGCTGGTTGCCTTTTGCAGCAGAACTCCAAGTGAGCTGACGGGATCTTTAAGCCCCAAGCCGATAAAGGATAATGCGGTCTCGCTCAGCACCATATAGGGAAATGAAATCACCAAATCGACAATGATGTAACTGGTAAAGCTGGGCAAAAGATGGCGTCGAATGACGTGCGAAGACGTGGCCCCCGAAAGTTGCGCGGCAAGAATATATTCTTGATTGCGTTCCGTCAAAAGATGGGTCCTGACCCTACGTGCTAAAGTNGGCCAGCCAATAAACCCCAGAATCAATGAGATGTAAAAAAACCTTGCTTCNGCAGTCATTTCTGGAGGCATAAAGGCTGCCACCGCCATAAACAGCGGGATTGCAGGTACGGTTCGGACGGCGTCTGTAATCATTTGCAGCACCCCATCGATCACGCCGCCATAGTAACCGGCGACGCCACCGATNGCCAAAGCCAACACAAAGGCGATAAACACACCAATGCTGCCGACCTTCATCGATGTCCAAATCGCGTGAAGGGTCCGCGAGAAAATGTCCTGTCCATCTTCATCGGTTCCAAACAGATGTATCTTACCGCCCTCAACCCCGAACAGGTGGACGTCCAGTGGCAGAACCCCAAACAGTTTATAACGGCTGCCTTCTACAAAAAACTGCAGATAGAGCCGCTTGTCCTCGTTAATTTTTGTGACCCAGCGAAAATTTGTCTTGATCGATCGCTCCCTCTCGACTGCATGAATGAATGGGCGCGCCGCACATCCAGCTGAGTCACAAAACATCGGTATTTGGGGCGCACCATTTGTGTAATCCTTATCACGACCGGCGATTGTNGGATCATAAGGGGATAAGAAGGGGGCCATCAATCCGGATACGATCATCACGATTAACACGACTGCTGCAATCATGGCAGTGCGTTGTTTTTTGAATCGGGCCCAGATAAGTTGGCGCTGCGACGCTGTAAAATAGGCTTCTTTCGCTGCTTGGCTCTGGCTGGTGTTGTGCATCATGACTGTCATACCATCACTTTAAAATACTCTTGCGGATNCGGGGGTCCAAGATAGCCAGCAGAACATCGGTGAAAAAATTCAAAGATACGATGGAGGCTGTCAAAAGAAAGATTATCGCGCCGGCCAGTTGTTGATCATTTGACCGCGCTAGAGCCTCGATCAGAAGTGCACCTGCATCTGTCAGCGTTAGGATAAGTGCAACGATGGGCAGTTCGCTGAAAATTCGGTTCAGATCAAATCCGAGACTGTTGACGATCGGTCCAAGCGCGTGACGGGCCGGATACCGCCAGAGCAGTTTTCTACCATGTATACCTCGGGCTGAGGCCGCCGTGACATATAGTTTNCCTATCTCATCAGACATCAAAGCCCGCACCGTTTGTAACGCAAATGCAGTGGCCGACCATCCAAGGATAAAAATAGGTAACCAAGCATGTTTTAGCAGGTCTACAAATTTGGCCAGATCCCAAGGCGCATCCCGATATTCTTTAGAAAACAGACCCGTCAGAGTTTCACCAAACCAAATGGTTGAGAAAAGCATGATCATCAGCGCCAGCAGAAAATTGGGCAGGGCCAGTCCAAGATAGGAAATGAATTTCAGACTATCATCGAGCAACCGGTTGTTGGTTGCGGCAGAGATAATACCAACCGGGATCGCAATCGCATAAGCCAAAAACAGCGCGCTGAGGCACAGACCAATGGACAGCCAGAATTTGACCCCCAACAACTGCGCAATGCTAACCCGCAAAATGCAGCTATCCCCAAACTCGCCTTGAAATGCATTAACAATCCACACGCCCCAACGGGTAAGGAACGGCTTGTCCAGACCCAATCTTTGTCGCTCTGCGTCGATATCTTCAACTGAAATGCCCGAGCCTTGGGTGTTTTTGAAAGCTAAATAGCGTTCCGCGCAATCCGCTGGAACCATTTCCATGAGACTAAAAACAATCAGTGAAACAAACACCAAAGTGAACAGTGCCATGATCGCTCGCGTGGCAACGAAACGTCCGAATTCCAGCATGAAACGCCCCCTGTCAGCCCTGCGCGGGTTGTCCCCACTTTCGATTTATAAAACTACGGTTCTGGGCGCAGGTTGACGCCCAGAACCACTTTGTATTTTCAGTCAGATCTTACTCGTCCAACCACCACTGCGAGGCGCGGTAAGGATAGGTCCGGTAATATTCATAAGACTGGGTCTTGAACTCGGTGAAGTTTTTCAGATTGTTGTTGTGGTATATCGGCGCGGGTGCATTGACCGTACCGATGAACAACAGATTTTCCACCATGTTTTTGACCATATTTTCGCCCAGCGCTTGGAATTCACTGCTGGCTTGATCCGCAGATTGAAACGCATTGAGATCGGCCATCAACTCTTTGACATAGGCGGGTGGTTCGACACCAGAGGCGCCTTCTGAATCCACCCACTCAGCCCAGAGCATNCCATTGCGNACACCAAAATAGTTTTCAAATGGCGGCACCCAAAGCTCGTTGTTGCCAAGCACGATGGCCAGCGGCTGAGATTTACGCCACATTACCACATCCAACTGGTTGGACGATTGGGCTGAACGGTATTCATCTGGTGTGACCTCTTTGACCACAGATTGGATGCCAACATCGGCCCAATACTGAGCGACCAATTCCACCGTTTGACCTGCAATCCCTTGTGTCGAAAAGTTCATGTTCAACACCAGTTTATCGCCGCTTGGAAGCTCGCGGAAACCATCTCCGTCAGTATCTTTCATACCGATCTCATCCAGACGTGCATTTGCACCGGCCGGATCATATTGCGCCATATAGTTCATCCACTTGTCGTCGATAAACGCGGGCTTCGGCGAGAACCCAATATATTGCTGCGGTGTTCCCAGACCAAAGAACCCCACCTCATTCAGNTCGCTTCGATCGATCGCGATGGACATTGCTTCACGGAACTTCAGGTTGCTGAANGCCTCACGCTTGGCAAGATCGGGNTGGGTCACATTGAACCCAAAGGATCCAATGGTAATTTCCGGCTTTAGGTCGACNGTATAATTACCCTTTTCTTGGTTTTCCAGCAACAAAGGTGCAGACGCCAATTGCAACGACTGCGCCTTGTAATCAACTTCGGCGTTTACAAGTTTGAGGATGCGCACNTCATTGTCGTTGATATACACTTCGTCTTGTTCGCCGATNTATGGCAACTGCTGGCCCGTAGGATCAACCTGNTGGAAATACGGATTTGCGACCAGATGACGCCCTTCGGTCGTGTCAGCCACATAGATATGACTTTCCAAGGTCGGTGTCGTGGCAGCTGGCAACCCGGCAACAAGGTCAGGCTTTGACAGCATTGGGCTGGGCGTATCCGTCCAATCCGAATTGCCATAATAAGCTTTGATNGCNTCATAGCCGTTTTCAAAGCCCAGGCTTTGCGCATTTNCATCGGCGTCAGCATTGATCTTCGGGTGGAATTGACCCAGGAAATGTTTTGGTTGAAAACCTTGCGCAAAATGNGTNGCAAAATGCGCCAGAAGCCCTGGTTTAGGGGCAGGCAAATTGAAAACAACNGTTACATCGTCCGGCACATCCACGGTCATGGGNTCACCAGCAACCGTAGCGTAATCTTTCGGTTTTTCGAAAATATTCGTATCCAACATAATGTTGTCATACCAAAACTTCACATCTGCCGATGTGAAAGGCGCGCCATCCGACCAACGATGCCCTTTGCGCAAATGAAACGTCAATTGGGTGAAATCGCCGTTCCATTTCCACGCTTTTGCAATATTGGGCACAATCGTCTGCAGATCATCGGAGTAACGCACAAGATTGACATGCCGCACAGATAAGAAATCCGAGGTTCCGGCTTCTGTTGCGTTGGACAATACGTCCAAAGTTCCACCGTATTTACCGACAGAGTCATACGGGATTACCACAAGAGGTTCTGCGGGCAACCGGTCTGAAAGCGCAGGCAGAGCGCCATTGCCCTGAATGCGGTCATTCAAGGCTGCGATTTCGGGATGTGCGGAAAAGCTCATGCTGCAGTTGGCTGCGGCTTCAAACGCGCTGAGTTCATATTGCTGCGGGTATGCACCGGGGGCGGTGCCCTTGGAATCAGCAACGCTGATTGCTGGGCAATTGGCGATGGCTGAGCCCGGGAGGGCGATCAGGGCCACGCCTGAAAGTAAAAGGTTTCTCATCTTATCTCCTTGTTGATTTTCAACGTTTTTTATTGCATGCCACAGTTCGTTATTTTTTGAGGCCATGGGTGGCTATGCCTTGGGTAATGATTGATTTATGCAGTCTGTCAGGACGCCGAAGCTGCCTTACGGTAAGGNCCCAAAGCGCCGTGAAGCTGACACTAAAAAATATCAATTCAACGGCGGTTTCACATAAAAGCTGAAGCGAGTGATTGGGCAAAAGCGGGCTCAGGGCGCGAAACTTTCAAAGTTAATTGCAAGCTTTTCTATCGATGCTCCTTTCATTAACGGCTGTTAGATTTTGATCTGGTAAAATACAGGTCAGATCGCCGTATGCGGGAAGAAAATACGAAATAAAAATATTGATCAAGTGTTTTTAATTTAATTCCAATTGGAACCTGTTGAAACTGTTTACGGTTATCGTCGAAAATCGCTTTGAAAAACCTCAGGCTCAAGTTNAAACATTTCGGTTACCTTAGGTAATCGCGGAAAAAAGAAACGTGCACCCGAAAAAGAAACGTCTCGGCAGGTGAAAAAATATTGGGTATGTTTTACGCATCCCGTGGAAGACGGAGGCGAATTTAAATATATTTTTCGTAACTTTCTATAAATTTTCCTTAAATAAACAGCCGATTCCCAAGTGANNATAACTCGATNTGCAAAGCACACCGTGGGTATCTACATCATCATCGGGCNTACNTTTATAATCAGTGATACTTGGTCATTTTCGAGCAGCTTCAGACAAACCGTCCTCGACCAATNCACGGGATTTCTTTGTGAAATTTAACTCTATTCAAACAGTGTGCACGCATGGTTAAAATTTTGACCCACTGGCATTTGAAAACCTTGCAAAGCCTCTTTGGATNATNTTTGAATTTTATTATTCTGTGTCCTCGATAAAAGACAAATTCTGTATGTTCTGTCCAGTTGCCNGCAACTCGGTATCAAATCAGGTTATATCTCTCTCAAGGGTTTGCAGTCGAAAAGTTCATTCCCTTACCGTTCTTTTGGCGCNTATTTAAGGTTAAGTTCGGCACCGATCTTTGTTTTCTGGCGCGGCACAGAGATGAGTTTTAGGGCAGTCTCTTTTGCACCAATAGTATGTTGCGCGAGACGCGGTTTTGGAACAGTATTATCAAGCTTAGTAGAAATATATTCGTCACTGGACCATCTGCGATTGATTTCTAATCACTTTCTCACTTTTAGGGAATTAAGTCATGACTGAGAACCGCAACATCCTGTTTATTGTCATTGATCAGTTGAGGGCCGATTGCTTAACAGGCGCATTGGGTGAACATGTAGANTTGCCCAATCTTCGCCGGTTTATGANGGAAGCAGTTACNTTTAAAAAACACTACTCCGTTACCAGCCCTTGCGGTCCCTCGCGNGCCTCTCTTCTGACGGGCCAATATGCGATGAATCACCGGTCCGTACGGAACGGCACACCGTTGCGGCATGACACCCCAAATTTAGCAACTGAGCTGCGAAANTCGGGCTATTTGCCGATGNTATTTGGCTATACCGATACGNCAGTTGATCCGCGCGTCTATCCTGCAGANGATCCGGCGCTCAAATGCNTTGAATACGTCATGCCGGGGTTTCATGAAATGCTGGAAATGCGTTTTGAGAAATCATATCCTTGGCTGTCACATCTGGCCGCGCAGGGCTATCAATTTGAAACGCGGAATGATCTATACACACCGACCTCGCCGGTTGGGCGTGTTCCAAAACTGAATGATCCAGCGCTTTATAAGGCGCAAGACAGCGACACTGCCTTTCTGACAGACGCCTTTTTGGCCAATAGTGCAACGCGTCAGCAAGGCAATTGGTTCACACATTTGACCTATATCCGCCCCCATCCGCCTCTGGTTGCTCCTGCGCCTTATAATACGCTCTATCAACCTGCGGAATTGCCGCTGCCGAAACGCTTGCAAACGCGCGCCCTAGAGGAACAGGTACATCCCTTTTTTGGTCCAATGTTACGCCATACGACCCCGGAAAAGTTTGTGCATGGATTTCCCGATTTGGACCAAAGTGACGAGACCGTACAAACCCTTCGTGCGATTTATCTGGGATTGGCCACTGAAGTAGATCATCATATCGGTCGGGTAATCTCAGATCTGAAATCCAAAGGGCAATATGATGATACTCTGATCATCATAACTGCCGATCATGGCGAAATGTTGGGGGACCGTCATGCTTGGGGAAAAATGACAGTCTACGAGGCGGCTTACAATACGCCGCTTATCATCAAAATGCCCGAAAACGATGCTAGAGCGGGGCAGGAGGTGGTCGCGCCGACTGAAAGTATTGATATAACTCCAACCATTTTGGACTGGATTGGGCGGGAGGTGCCCAGTTCTATGGACGGTCGTTCTTTATTGCCATTGCTCAAAGGTTCCTTGCCGTCAGATTGGCGCAGCGCAACGTTTTCTGAACTTGATTTTGGTGACCCTGTGAATCCGACCCTGTGGCAAACAATGCTTGGCACAACCTTACGCGAGTCCTGTCTTGGTATCTTGCGTGACGGACGATTTACGTTGGTTGAATTCGCGGCCGATCTGCCACCACTCCTATTTGATCATCAGGCAAACGGCGAAGAGGAAAACGTCGCTATGCAAGTGGAGTATGCCTCAGATCTTGCCAGAATGTCTCGGCAAATGCTGCGATTCCGCATGCAACACACGGATCAAACGCTATCTTCGGCGGCCATCACCCTTGACGGTGTTAAGTGGCACCGCGCACATTGACCTTTCGCAGAAGTCAAAAGCTAGAGAGAAATAGAGTTACTGCAAATTTTGCGTAGACCGAGGTCTGGGTTGAGACGGTGTTAGATTGCGCCCAACGGATAAAAAACGGCTTTTTCGCCTTTCAGGTCTGTGACTGCTTCCGCTATTCTGGCGCGGTGGCTTTTCTTATGTGTTCGATCCCGCTCATGTCTATCTGTACAAGGGTGTTGCGGCCTGCATGGTGGAGGATTTGAACAGCGGGCGATTTGGGGCTTTGAATTTCAAACCTGCGTGCTAGGTTCTCTATCGCCAAGCTGCGAGTTAGCTCGCGCCAAAAGCATTGACGCCAACATGCGGGCCCTGTTGGGATGAGGGATTAGAATGTCGCAAAAACTGCGCACTCAGGTGGCAATTATTGGATCCGGCCCTGCTGGTCTTTTATTGTCGGAACTCCTGCGAAAGGCTGGTATTGATGCATGGGTGATTGACCGTCAAAGCAGAGTTCATATAGAGGCAAGAATCCGCGCGGGCGTGCTTGAGTGGGGCACGGTCGAGGCACTACGCGAGGCGGGTGTCGGCGCAAGGATGGACCGAGAAGGAATGGTGCATTCGGGTTTTGAGATGTGCTTTGATGGGCACCGTCACCGCATTGATCTGGCGGGTTTGGTCGACAAAAAGGTTATGGTCTACGGCCAGACTGAACTGACCAAAGATCTGATCGCACAGCGTCTAGATAGTGGGGCACCGATTGTCTTTAGCGCCAGTAATGTGCAGATCGACAACGTGACATCCTCTGCACCGCGCGTGCGTTATGAACAGGCAGGCAAGGCGCATGTGCTCGAATGTGACTATGTGGCCGGGTGCGACGGGTTTCACGGGGTTGCCCGGCAGACAATCCCTGCGGATGTGCTTAAGACTTATGAGCGTGTCTATCCGTTTGGCTGGTTGGGGGTTCTGGTTGACCGCCCACCTGTCGCAGAAGAACTGATCTATGCCAACGGAGCGCGGGGATTTGCGCTGTGCTCGATGCGATCTGCAACGCGAAGCCGCTATTATCTGCAATGTGGGCTGGACGACAACATAGAAAATTGGTCGGATGACCGGTTTTTTGACGAACTGGAAAAACGGCTTGGTTCCGAGACGGCGCAGAATCTTCAGCGCGGGTCATCCATTGAGAAAAGCATCGCGCCTCTGCGGTCTTTTGTGGCTGAACCAATGCGCTATGGGGCGATGTTTCTGGCTGGCGATGCCGCTCATATTGTGCCCCCAACAGGCGCCAAAGGGCTGAACCTCGCAGTGGCCGATGTACGGGTGCTGGCGCGTGCGATGATACAGAGCTATCAACAGGGCAATACCGCGTATTTAGAACGCTATTCGGAGATATGTCTCAAGCGAGTTTGGAAGGTTGAACGCTTTTCTTGGTACATGTCGCAACTGTTGCATCAGTTCCCCGAAGCAACGCCGTTTGAACGCAAAATGCAAGCCGCCGAGTTCGATTATCTGACCCAATCGGAAAGCGCGTGCCGCTCGATTGCCGAGAATTATGTCGGCCTGCCGCTACAGATGTGAGGCAGGTGCCTGCCTGCCACCATACCACTGGTTTGGCGGCAGGTTTGGGTGTATCACACCCTCAGTTACTGGCCGACGCCGGAAGGACTGTAGTGAGCTTTGCGGAGTGTTCAGCTCTGTGGGACGTTCGCAAGGGAGACAGACGCATGAGTGACAAGAGCAACGACAGATATGATCAGGGTATGAAAACCCGTCGTGCGGTTCTGGGAGAGGCCCATGTCGATCGTGCCGAGGCCTCCAAAACTGCGTTTGACGCGCCGTTTCAACAGATGATTGTCGAGGCCGCATGGGGCCATGTCTGGTCGGGCAACGGGCTGACAGCGCGCGAACGGTCGCTGATCACGCTGGCGCTGTTGGCGGGCTTGGGTCAGGATGAGGAATTTTCGATGCATGTGCGCGCGGCGCGCAATACCGGCGCGAGCCCCGAAGATATTCGCGAGGCCTTAATGCATGTGGCCATCTATGCCGGAGTACCGTCTGCCAATCATGCGATTAAACTTGCCAAGGCCGTGTTTGCCGAGCCGCAAGCGTCGCGAGTTGACAATGACTGAGCGCGCGTCTCCCTTACTGGATCGTGATTATAACTGGCAGCCGGAGGCTTTGACACCGGCGTATAAATCGTCGCGACTGCGGGCGCCTCGTCAGCCGCTTTTACGATTGCCCGACACCATAAAGGATGTGGCAGGGCCGGTTTTTGGCCACGATATTCTGGGTGCGCGGGACGCGGATTTGGTGACCAACGCCGCAGCGCCCGGCCACAGTGCCATGGGCCCGCGTATTTTGGTGCATGGGTGCGTTTTGGATGAAAACGGTAAGGGTGTGCCGGGGGCCTTGCTTGAGGTTTGGCAAGCCAATGCCGGTGGGCGTTACCGTCATAAAAATGATGATTATCTTGCACCGCTCGATCCGCATTTTGCCGGTTGCGGGCGGACGATCACGGATGCACAGGGCCGGTATCAGTTTTTAACCATTCAGCCTGGAGCCTATCCTTGGCCAAATCATGCAAACGCCTGGCGACCGATGCATATTCACTTCTCAGTGTTCGGACATGCCTTTGCGCAGCGTCTGATTACCCAGATGTATTTCGAAGGCGATCCGCTGATCGCGCTCTGTCCCATTGTCCAGACGGTGAAAGACCCGCAGGCGATCGACCAGCTCACCGCGAAGTTGGATATGGACAGGGCAGTCAGCATGGATCATCTGGCCTATCGGTTTGATCTTGTTTTGCGAGGGCGGCGGTCGACTGTGTTCGAAAACCGACCGGAGGGTAATTGATGGGGTCTCGCACGCGCTATAAAGAAAGCCCGTCTCAGACAGCAGGCCCCTATGTACANATAGGATGCACGCCTAATTTTGTCGATGTTCAGGNTGTATACAGCGCNGATCTCGGTGTTGGTCCTNACGCTGATTTTGACGGTAATCTGCGCGGCGCGGATATGTCGGGNGAGAGGATCACCATAACCGGAAAAATTTATGATGGCGCCGGTGGCTTGGTCACCGATGCAATGGTCGAGANCTGGCAGACTGATGCGCAGGGACAGTACCCCGCAGCTGACGCCGCGTTCTCAGGCTGGGCGCGACAGGNCTGCGATCTNACCACGGGCGTGTTTACTTTTCAGACAATCAAACCCGGATGCATCGCAACATCTACTGACAGGCAAAGTCCGCATGTTTCTATCTGGATTGTTGCCCGTGGGATCAATCTTGGGCTGCACACGCGGATTTATTTTGCCGATGAAGATAACAGCGCAGATCCGGTTTTGGCTTTGATAGAGCCNNCCCGTAGGCAGACATTGATTGCGTCTCAACAGGGCGGTGCCTATGTCTTCAACGTTAGGCTGCAGGGNGAAAACGAGACCGTATTTTTTGACCTTTGAGGAGGGGACATGTCGTATACCGTATTGAACTCTGCTATGTCGTCGACCCTTTTGAGCGATCCCGAAGTGGCGGGGCTGTTCTCGGCTGATGCCGATCTTGTGGCGATGCTAGATTTTGAGGCAGCTCTGGCCGAGGCAGAGGCCGAGGCAGGCGTTTTCTCAAGCCGGCTTGCACAACAGATTGCCGCAGCTTGNAGAGGATTTNGTCCCGATATGGTGCGTCTTGACGCGGGCATCTCGCGGGATGGCATGGCAGTGCCCGATCTGGTCGCACAACTGCGCGAGGCCATTGGCACGGAGGCATCCAAATATCTGCATTTNGGGGCCACAAGTCAGGATGTGATCGACACCAGCTTGACCTCGCGCCTGCAACGGGTGAACCAAATTCTGGAGCCTCGGCTTTTGAATGTGTGTGCGTCTTTGGCCCATCTTGATAAGCGTTTTGGAACAAACCAACTGATGGCGCGCACCCGCATGCAATNGGCGCTGCCGATCTTGGCCGGCCACCGGATTCACAGCTGGCGCGCGCCGCTGTTGGATTTATCTGATGATTTCGGGCAAATTCAGATTGCCGTTCACGCGCTACAATTTGGTGGGCCTGTCGGCACGTTGGATCGGTTGGGTNCGAAAGNCCCCGAAATCAGGCGNCTTTTGGCAGACTNTCTGGGTCTGTCCGACCCCGGCACTGCATGGCATACTGATCGCAGCCGGCTGTTGAANTATAGTTTTTGGTTGACTAAGTTGGCCACNGCGCTGGGCAAAATTGGACATGACATCATGCTGATGGCGCAAGATGAGCGGGCCGAGATCAGGCTCGCTGGGGCGGGTGGTTCTTCCGCCATGGCGCATAAGAAAAATCCAGTAAAGGCCGAAGTGCTGCTGGCTTTGGCGCGATTTGTATCGACATTACATGCGGGGCTGCAACAATCCGCGCTGCACGAACAAGAGCGCTCNGGCACCAACTGGACGCTCGAATGGATGCTGCTGCCCCAGATCTGTATTGCCACCGGGACCGCATTGATCATAGTGCAAGCGCTTCTGGCATCGGTTGACGCCATGGGTCAAAACTAGTCCGCTGCCGTTGCGGTGTGCTAAGTCGCACCTGTCGCAATCTACCGATTGGGTGTGGCTGCATTGCTCTGGCTTAAGAGCCCTCTAAGGCTGGCCACAGCCGCTTTATCACGGTCAAGATTTTCCAAAGGGCGCGCCGCTCACCGTCGCCCCAAATAATTTGGNTGCGGGTCTGTGATGATCTCACTTGCGGCAGGCACCGGCTTGCGACATAGTTTGGCTAGTTTATGTCTTTGTGAAGGTCTTTATCGCTGGCTTTTGGGCTCACTGGCGACGGTGTTAAAGACTTTTNAGGCGTCAGAACGTGGTCTGGTGCCAGCGACGCCGGACAATGAAAACCGAAGGAATATGAATGGCAATCACAGCGCTTGGCTATCTTGGTATCCGCTCGGATCTTCGCGACGATTGGAGCGCTTTTGCTGGTGGTCTGCTGGGCATGCAGGAGGTGGACCGCGCTGGAAAAACGATAGCATTCAGAATGGACGACCGCAAACAGCGCTTGGTGGTATCTGACGAGCCAGGTGAGACGCTGGCTTTCATGGGGTGGGAAGTCGGAGACCGTGATGATCTTGAGTATTATGCGACCCGTCTGGATGCTGCAGGGTATCGAGCGACATTTGGGTCACCAGAGTTGGCCGACCGGCGGTTTGTCGAAGATATTGTGTTTTTTCACGATCCTGCGGGCAACCGGATTGAATTGGTCTGGCGCCCGATGTCCAGCGCAGAGCCCTTTGTACCNGGGCGGCCGATCTCGGGTTTCCAAACCGGGCCTGTCGGGATGGGGCATGCGGTGTTGCACGTTGATAACATGGATAAAATGTTGCCTTTCTATCGGGATATTTTGGATTTNAATCTCAGCGATTATGGCCTTGCGCCGGTGCCACTATATTTTTTCCATGTCAACCAGCGCCATCACAGCTTTGCCTTGGTCGGGTCGGGTAAGGTGGGGTTCCATCATTTTATGGTCGAATNTCAAAACTTGGATGATGTCGGGCAGGGGTTTGATTTGGCACAGCTTGACCCAGGTCGGGTTGCCTATACGCTGGGGCGCCACACCAATGATTATATGACCAGTTTTTACGCCCATTCGCCNTCGGGATTTTTCGTTGAGAATGGCTGGGGCGGNCGGATGATTGATCCACAAACCTGGGAGCCGCATGAAACCTCGGTTGGTCCCAGTTTTTGGGGCCATGAACGACTTTATTTACCCGAACAAGAGCGGAGCGCGTTTCGCGATATGCGGTTGAAAAACGCGGCAGAAGGCCGGCGCACTCCGCCAATGATCGATTGTCCGTGGCTCTATCACGAATTACAGCGCAGGTAATCGGGTGGGACAGGGCGTTTCTGGCAATTTGGCCGCGATAAAGCATTATGATGTCGCCGTTATTGGCTTTGGGCCAACCGGTGCGGTGCTGGCCAATCTGTTGGCCATTTGCGGTTTGCAGGTGCTGGTGATTGAACGTGAGCCCGGTATTTATCCGCTGCCCCGGGCGGTGCACTTTGATGATGAAACCATGCGGGTCTTTCAAACCATTGGCATAGCCGATGCGTTGCGTCAAAAAATCCGCGTTAACCCGGGTATGCGGTTTGTGGATGGTGACGGGACGCTTTTGTTAGATTGGCCGCGGCCGCAAGAGACCACGCAACACGGCTGGAACGCCAGCTATCGCTTTCATCAGCCAGATCTTGAGGTATTGCTGCGACAAGCGGTGCAATCCCATCCCAACATAACTGTGAAAACTGAAATGGAATTGTTGCACCTCGGGCAAAAATCCGATCATGTATCGTTGCAGTGTCTCGCTGGTGATAGTGGTCTGACATCACGCATGACCGCGTCTTATGTCGTGGGCTGTGATGGCGCGCGCTCTTCGGTGCGGCAGGCGATGGGCGTCTCCATGGAGAACCTTGGCTTCCGACAAAGTTGGCTGGTGGTTGATGTTTTACTGTACCGCGAGATGCCAGAGCTTGGTGATCATTCGGTGCAATTCTGTGATGCCGAGCGGCCAATGACTTATTGCCGTAGCCCCAAAAACCGCAGGCGATGGGAAATTACCATGCAGGCGGGCGAATCCGCCGGCGAGATGACTGATCCTGACAGGGTTTGGCAGTTTTTATCGCGATGGATCACTCCCGATGATGCACAGATTGAACGCAGTGTGGTCTATACGTTTGAATCCGCCCTAGCCGAGACATGGCGCAAGGATCGGTTATTACTGGCCGGAGACGCGGCGCATTTGACCCCGCCGTTTATGGGGCAAGGCATGTGTTCAGGTATTCGTGATGCGGCAAATCTGGCGTGGAAGCTGGCGCTGACGCTCAAAGGCCGCGGCGCGTCTGGCTTGCTGGACAGTTACGGTCAAGAACGCAGCCCGCACATGCGCGCCTATATAGAGACGGCGATCAAGTTGGGGTATCTGATCAATTCGATCGATGGTGCTAGCGGGCCTGCGCAGGCCGGAGACGCAGCAGATAAAAGCCCAAAGATGGCCTCGATTGCCCCGGGTCTCGGTGCGGCGGCGGCGGTGTGTTTTGGGATTGCGCCGGGGCAGCATACTGGCCGCTTGTTTGGTCAGCCGCTTTTGGTTGGGGGGCGCCGGATGGATGATCTGTGCGGGTATCGACCGGTTTTGATCAGCCGCACGCCCTTACCCGCCGCCGGGGGCGCATCCGAGCCTGTGTCTGCCTTGGGCCCGGTTTATCTGGATGCGCAAAGTGAGCCTGCGTTAGAGGCGGAACTGTCGGCTTTGCAGGTCAATGCGGTTTTGGTTCGACCGGACCGTCATATTCTGGCAACTGCAGAAACGGACGCAGAAATCACTGCCCTAGCGGGTCTGAAATTTCCCTCTCCGCTCGGTTAAAGTGAGGTGCATGGCCGACAGGCAACCCGTATGGTGTTGAGCCGTCTCAGGTGCTCAGCCTCTGTATTGCGCGGGTCACNACCGTCTGCGGNGNTGGGCTTTTTACAGGGTAACCNNANANCNANAAACGATGTNTTGNTTGTGCATNGGCAGGTTGCAAGTCTATGTAAATGTTNNATTTTATNNTTTGTCACACGNGCNGATTGCAATAATATNATAATATGAGACTATAAAGCTGGTGATAAGGCAGGGGTGGGGATGANCAAAACGGCAGTTCAGGCAGGTGCGTATTTGCATCATCTGGCGTTTGAAAGNTCAAATCCTGCGCGNNTGGCGACNTTCTATAGCAACGCGATGGATATGGATGTGACGCAGCTGTCCCACNGCGAATGGCGCTGTGAAGGGCCNGGNCGGCGGATGATTGTGGTGCCGGGTACCGACAAGCAACTGGCCTATGCCGGTTTTGCCTGTCGCGATCAGGCNGGGCTGACGGCGCTGCGACTTAGGGCGCAACAAGAAGGTCTCGAAATTTTAGACAGTCCGTCGCCGTATTTTCAGCCAGATGCGTTTGCCCTTTGCGACCCCAATGGTCAGACATTGTGCTTTGGCCTTGCCAAGCTCGCGCAAAACCATCGCGCAGGTCTTCAGGGGCCGGTTCAGCATCTGACATTTGCCGCCACAAACGTTGAATCGTTTGTCGCCTTTTATCAAAACAGGCTGGGTTTTTTGCTGACGGACCGAGTGTTGCACGACGATGGCACCTTGGCGACCGCGTTTTTGACCTCAAATCACGAACATCACACGCTTGCGTGTTTTAAGTCTGATCGCAACGGCATGGACCACCATTCGTATGAGGCTGGCGATTGGGGTTATATCCGCGACTGGTGTGATCATTTCGCGCGCCATGATATCCAGCTGGAGTGGGGGCCGGGGCGGCATGGACCGGGCAACAATTTGTTTGTCTTTATCACAGATCCGGATGGAAACTGGATTGAGGTTTCAGCCGAATTGGAAGTGATCTATGATCGTGGCGTGGTGGATTGGCCTCAGCACCCGCGTACTTTAAACAAATGGGGCCGCGCGATAATGCGCTCTTGAACGCAATGGAAATAAACGCATGAAATTTGTAAGTTATACACGCTGTGGGTACAGTGGATTTGGGCTGGTTGTCGATGGTGGCATTATTGAATTGGCAGGCCGCTTGGACGCTGATGTCACCACGCTTAGACAGGCGATTGCGGCGGATTTATTGGCGCAGGCCGAAGCCTATGCCAAAGGCCGTGGGGCGGAACTTGGTTGGTCTGACCTGACGGTGTTGCCGGTGATACCGGACCCTGCCAAAATTTTATGCATTGGTCTGAACTATCAAAAACACAAGCAAGAAACCGGCCGTCCTGACGTGGATAATCCCACCATCTTTACCCGCTTTGCCGACACACAAATCGGACACGGGCAACCGCTGGTCAAACCCAATGTGACCGAGCGCTTTGACTATGAGGGTGAAATGGCGGTGATCATCGGTCGTGCAGGGCGCAATATCGCTGAGGTGGATGCGCTGGACCATATCGCGGGTTACGCTTGTTACAATGAGGGCAGCGTGCGCAACTGGCAACGCCATACCTCCCAGTTCACCCCCGGTAAAAACTTTCCCGGCACCGGCGCTTTCGGGCCTTATCTGGTCACCCCTCAAGAAGTTGGCGATTACCGCGCCCTGCCGATCCAGACCCGTCTCAACGGCCGCGTCATGCAAGAAGCCACGCTGGCCGATTTGATTTTTCCGGTCGAGCAGTTGATTGCCTATGTATCGCAATTCACGCCTCTGGCGCCCGGTGATGTGATCGTCTCGGGAACCCCCGGCGGGGTGGGCGACAAAAGGGATCCGCCGGTCTATATGGTGCCTGGTGATACGGTCGAGGTTGAGATCGGTGCGCTGGGTATTTTGCGCAATCCCGTCGTGGCTGAAACGGCTGCATGACGGCAGATGACGCCATAAAAGCCGAGGTTTTGATTGTTGGGGCAGGGCCAACGGGCCTGCTGTTGGCGAACCTTCTTGGCGCAATGGGGGTGAACACCAGACTTGTTGAGACCCACGACGACACCGTGCAAGACCCGCGTGCGGTGTCAATAGATGACGAATCGATGCGGGCGCTTCAGGCCGCCGGTTTGGCCGATGAGATCGCTGCGCTCAGCGTACAGGGTTATGGGTCAATCTACCGGGGACCTTCGGGCAAAGCCTTTGCCAGCGTGATGCCAACCGGCAAGGACTATGGTTTTGACAAGCGGAACGCTTTTGAACAACCCGCATTTGAGGCGGTATTGCGCAACGCACTTGCCCGCTACCCTCATGTGACGGCGCACTTTGGCACAGAGATGACCGCGTTTGAACAATCAAGCGATAGCGTGCAAGCCACCGTTTGCGCCCGTGATGCGCAGGCGCAGTCGTTGCATGCGCGCTATATGGTGGCTTGTGACGGGGGCAGGTCGCCGGTGCGCAAGATGCTTGGGATTGCAATGCAAGGCGCGACTTTCGAAGAACCGTGGTTGGTTGTTGATCTAAAGACCACGCGCAACCGTTGCTTTCACACCGAGGTGTTCTGTGATCCAGCTCGTCCCTGTATCACTTTGCCGGGCCCGGGCGGGATCAGACGGTATGAATTTAAGCTGTATCCCGGCGAAGCGTCCGGTGCCGCCGTTCAAGATGATTTTGTTCGGGGGCTTCTGGCGGCGTTCGGTCCCGACCGTGATCAGGCCCTGCGCCGCGTTCGGGTCTATACGTTTCATGCTCGTATTGCCGAGCGCTGGCAGGACGGGCGGGTTTTTCTGGCTGGGGATGCAGCGCATCTGACACCACCCTTCGCGGGTCAGGGCATGAACAGTGGTCTGCGCGACGCGCATAATTTGGCCTGGAAACTTGCCGAGGCGCTGCGCATGGACCATCCCGACGAGTTGTTGGCCAGTTATGAAACTGAACGCAAGCCGCACGCATGGTCGTTGATCCGTCTGGCACTGCGAATGGGTCGGGTGATGATGCCGGCCTCTTCGCTACAGGGCATATGCACACGTGCGTTGTTTCGATTACTGGCGCTATATCCTGCGGCGCGCGATTATGTCATGCAGATGAAATACAAGCCCAAGCCGCGGTTTGAGGCGGGGTTTATCTGGCATGATGACCGGCCACGCAAGACCTCTGTCGTGGGGCAAATGCTGCCGCAACCGGTGGTCGAGGCCATAGATCGCAGTACATATCTTTTGGATGATGTTCTTGGCGACCGACCGATCCTGCTGATTCTATCAAAACAGCCGGATAGCGCGCTACCGCATGATCTGCAGTGTAAATTTGAAACTTTGGGCATTGCGGTTCTTGGGGTGACACCACACAGTATCAACCCTGTGGCCACGACCTTTCCGGTTTTTCGTGACAAAAGCCGGGGCTTGTCAAATCCGCCTTATGCCGCTTATGTCGGGTATGGCCTTTTGATCCGTCGTGATCGTTATATTGCCGCCGCCCGTCCTGTGGCACAGCTTGAAGGCCTGCTCGAGATTGGACGGCACCTATCCCCGGGGTACGCCGTGCCCCCGAAGACAAGAGCGAAGACTGCTGCCAAAGGGGCAAACCAACCCCGAGCCGCTGCTGAAACTGCCTGAGACACAACATAGAGGAGAATATATCATGGTTTACTGGAAGGCGCTGGTCGCCACATCCCTGCTGACTGCCAGCATGGGCGCCGCTGCGGTGGCAGAGAGTGTCACATTGAAATTTCATTCATTTCCGCCGATGCCGGCCAATTCGAACGCCAAGTTTGTAAAACCTTGGGCCGACAAGGTTACTGCGGAATCCAACGGTGAGATCAAGGTCGAGATGTATGCATCCATGCAACTGGGCGGCAAGCCACCGCAACTGGCAGATCAGGTGCGCGAGGGCGTGGTTGACATCATCTGGACTGTGGCGGGCTACACGCCGGGCCGCTTTCCGCATCTAGAGGCGTTTGAACTGCCGTTTATGCCGGCTTCAGCCGAGGCCACATCGCAGGCGGCTCATGAATATATGATGACTGTTGGAGCCGAAGACCTGAAGGACTACAAGGTTTTAGCGGTTCATGTGCATGCTCCGGGCACCATTCATACCAAAGATACGCTGGTCAAATCAGCTTCAGATCTGAATGGTTTGAAAATGCGCGGTCCAACACGGGTGATCAGCCAGATGCTGGGTGGTTTGGGCGCAACCCCGGTGGGAATGCCGGTACCACAGGTCGCCCCGTCGCTGTCTAAGGGGGTGATTGACGGTATGGTTGTGCCATGGGAAATCATGCCATCTTTCAAACTGCATGAGTTGACCAAATCCCACACCACATTGTCGGGTGATCGTGGCCTGTATACCGCACCGTTCCTTCTGCTGATGAACAAAGCCAAATACGAGTCGATGTCGGACGCACAGAAAAAAGTGATCGACGATAACTCGGGCATGGCGTTGGCAAAATTGGCCGGTCAACTTTGGGATGGCTTTGAGGCCCCTGCACGGGCGCTGGCGGAAAAAGCAGGCGGCGAGTTCCATGAGCTGTCTGGCGCCGAGCTTGATGAGATGAAGGCCGCGGGTGCCACGCTGGTGGATGCGTGGATTGAAAAGGCAAATGGCGATGGTCTTGATGGCGCGGCATTGGTTGAGACTGCGCGCAGTCTCGTGGCGAAATATGCCGACTGATCAAATATCGGAGGTGAACGCTCCGACGCGCCCGGAGGATATCTTCGGGCGCGTTTTATATCGTATTGCGCTTGGCCTCGCTGTCTTTGGTGGATTGACGCTGGTTGTCATCGTGGCTGTGAGTTTCCTGTCCATCTTGGGGCGGTTTCTGTTTTCCAGCCCGCTGCTTGGTGACTTTGAATTGGTCGAGATAGGCTGCGGGGTGGCGATTGCGGCTTTTCTGCCGATTTGTCATCTGCAAAAGGGCAATGTCATTGTTGATTTTGTCACGGCGCGCTTTTCACCAGCGGTCAACACGCTGCTGGATGCGTTCAGCGCCTTGGCCTTTGGGCTGGTTGCGGCATTTTTTACCTGGCGGATGTTTTATGGTGCACAAGACATGTACCGCTACAACGAGGAGACTATGTTGCTGCAGATTTCCGTTTGGATTCCGTTTCTGCCGGTTGTCTTTTCTTTTTTCATCCTTGCGATCTGCTGTTTTTATACTGCAGCGCGGGATACTCATAATATTTTACGGAAAGCCTGAGACTTATGGATCGTGAAACACTGGGGATTATTGCCTTTCCCTTTCTTTTCGTGCTGCTGGCCTTTCGCGTCCCGATCGGGCTTGCCATGTTGATTGTGGGCAGCGCGGGCACGGCGATGATTGCTGGCTGGCTGCCGATTTTCTCTCAGGTTAAAACCAGTGCATGGCATTTATTTTCGAACTATTCGCTTTCGGTCATCCCGCTGTTCTTGCTGATGGGCAATCTGGCCTCTCGGGCGGGGATGAGCGAGGCGCTGTTCAAATTTGCCAGCGCCTGTCTCGGTCATCGCAAAGGTGGCGTGGCGATGGCCGCTGTCGGCGCTTGTGCCGGGTTTGGGGCGATCTGCGGCTCGTCTTTGGCGACGGCGGCGACGATGGGCAAAGTCGCGCTGCCTGAATTGCGACGTCTTGGGTATTCGGGATCGCTGAGTACCGGAGCGCTGGCCGCAGGCGGTACGCTTGGCATATTGATCCCGCCCTCGGTTATCTTGATTATTTATTCGATCCTGACCGAGCAAAATATCGCCAAAATGTTTCTTGCCGCCTTAGTACCCGGCATTTTGGCCGCGGTGGGCTATATCGTGACCATTGCGATTTTTGTCCGCTTGGTGCCCGCCTCTGGGCGGGCGCAGCAACGGGTTTCATTGGCGGGCCGAATGGGCTATTTTCGTAATATCTGGCATGTTCTGTTAATTTTTACCTTTATGCTGAGCGGTATTTATCTGGGTTGGTTTACCCCAACCGAAGGGGCTGCTGTGGGGGGGAAAGGGAAAAAGGGAAAAGGGAAAGGGGAAAAAG
>NYVC01000001.1 GCA_002684375.1 Marinovum sp. | reverse complement strand
AGTGGCAGCAAGACTAACTCGGTGTCTTATACCGGTCAGATTGCCCGCCACGTGTTGCATGACAGCCTGAAAAAGCTGGCTTCCAAAGGCGATGGTGGTGGAAATGCGGCCAACCTGCAGGCTGAAATGATGGCTTACTTTGGTGGCTCTGACAATAACAAAGCCATCATCGCCCCTGTCGATAAAGGCGATTTTAACATCAAGCAAGAGACGCTTAACGAAATTTCAAAAGGCAAAAACCTGTCTGGTAAGTCTTACAAGGGCGTTGTGAACGGCTGGCCGGGTCAGATGACCGGTGCCGAGGTGCTTGCGTCGATGATTGAACATGCGGCCGCCACGAAAGGCGGGTTTGATCCCGTGACGGGGTATAATTATCCGCAGCTGATCTCGAAATTTGCTATGGGCGCGGTGTTTTACAATCAGGCCGTTGACAACTATCTTGATGAAAAGCTTGCCGCTGACAACAAGCCAAACAGCAAACCGTATAAAGACGGCGCGCATTACACCGGGAAAGAACATGTCTGGGACGAGGCGTTCGGGTACTGGGGTGCAGCCGCCCACAGCCTCAATCTGAGTGCAAAAGAAAACTACGAGGTTGCCAAGATGAAAAACCTCGCCGCGGCCGATGCCGATGGTGATGGGCTAATCGACCTTAAATCAGAGATGACATTTGCGCATGCGTATTATGCTTCTAGCTTTGATAAGGGTGGCAAGACCAACTATATGAGTACGGTGACCCAAGCCTTTATTGATGGTCGCCAATTGATTTCGGACGCCAATGGCGAGAACCTAACGGATGCCCAGCGGGCGCAGTTAATGGGCTATGCTGATGTGATCGGAACCAATTGGGAAAAAGTCATCGCAGAATCTGTGTTTAAATATGCTGGATCGGTTTACAACGACATCAACAAACTTGGTGAACTGCTGGAATCAAACGGCGATACCGCAAAGGCTTTCTCGACCTATTGCAAACATTGGGGCGAGTTGAAGGGCTTTTCAATGGCGCTGCAAGCGGGTAAAGAAAACCTCGGCGAAACCGCTGTAAAGCTGAACCGGATGATTGGCTTTGGTCCGGTGCTTCTGAATGCGTCGCAGGTGACAGGTATGGATTCTCAGGGCAACTTCACAAAAGACGAAGCGATGTCATGGGGCGATTATCAGCTGCATATGTTGAAAATCCAGAAACTGATGGTTGACCGTTTTGGTGTTACCGCTAGGGCGAAGGATCAAACAGGAAACATGGCGGCACTTGCCGATAAGTTGGGCGATGCAAACAGTGCTGAAAATGACTNATNGTTAATACAAGGCGGCCAGCGGAGAAGTCTTCGCTGGCTGCCCACTGGGGGTTCTAAAAAAACGTGTCGCAACCATTCGACTTCTTTCTGAGCATTTTTGAGCATTTTGGGGATCCAAAAAAACGAGTCTTTTTGGGCTACATTCTTCTGTCTATTTTGATCGCGTTTATCTGGTTGCTCGTTGCCCGTAAAATGTCGCTGCGCGCCGCAATTAAGAAGGTTTTTGATAAAAAGATATTTTTCTCAAAAAGCTCGCGTGGCGATTATTCTATTTTCTTTTTAAACCGCGTTTTCACCCTCTTTATTTCGCCACTGCTGTTAACCCAATTGGTTGTCGCCACCGGTCTGTTCCATGTCTTACATAGAATTGATTGGCCCGAGTTTCCCGCAGCGGCCTCGCTGCCGACCCTGCTGATTGTCGTGGCGTTTACAGTGACGATTTTTGTTCTGGATGATCTGACCAAATATATTGTTCACCGCTGGATGCATAAATGGCCACTGCTATGGGCGCTGCATAAAACCCATCATTCTGCGACCAACCTGACGCCGCTGACGATCTATCGGACACATCCTCTGGAAGGCATTATTTTTTCGTTGCGCAGCGCCTTCACCCAGGGTGTGGCACTGTCAATTTTTTTCTATTGGTTTGGTGATAAAGTCGATCTCATGACGGTACTTGGGGTAAATGTACTGGTGTTCACCTTTAATGTTGCCGGTTCCAACCTGCGCCATTCGCATATCGGTATCCGCTATTGGCGCTGGTTGGAATATGTGTTGATTTCCCCAGCGCAACACCAGTTGCATCATTCGGTCGCGGTCCAGCATCATGACAAGAACTTTGGGGCGACGCTGGCTGTTTGGGATTGGCTATTCGGATCTCTGCATCACTCGGTCGAAACCGACGATCTGACGCTGGGGTTGGGTCAGGGCGAACCTGATATTGACCACAGTCTATACGCCATGTATCTGCGCCCGCTTGTTGAAATATATCGATATCTTCGGCGCGGGGCACGCGCCATAGCCTTTAAAATAGCCATTTGGTTTAGACCTATCCTGTCCGTCGAATGGCTGTTACACCCGTCTGGAAATACCAAGACAAAAGATCAGGAATAAAAGAATGCGCTACCCTAAACTGCTCTGCTTTCTCACCGCATTTTTGGTGTCAACCGCCTCTGTTGTCAGCGCAACGGAATTGAATATCTACTCCCACCGCCAGCCGTTTCTTATCAATCCATTCTTGGAGGCTTTTACCGAAAAGACCGGTATTAAAACCAATGTGGTTTATTCGACCAAAGGCCTGGCACAACGGTTGAAGGCCGAGGGTAAAAACAGCCCCGCAGATGTGATCCTGACCGTCGATATTGGGCGGCTTTATATCTACCAAGACATGCAACTTCTGGCCCCGATTGTGTCTGACAAAATGAAGGCGAACATACCGGCCCATTTGCGTAGCGCGGACAATACATGGTTTGGTCTGTCCAAGCGGTCGCGGATTATCGTGACCGCAAAAGACCGTGTTGAGGTTGGCGCTATAAAGGACATCGAAGATTTGGCAGATCCGCGCTGGGCGGGTAAGATCTGTGTGCGCCCGGGCAGCCATGTGTATAATCGCGCACTTCTGGCCTCGATTATCGCAGCGCATGGTCTTGAAAAAGCCGAAGCTTGGGCCACCGGGTTGGTTGCCAATCTTGCGCGGCGCCCTCAGGGCAATGATCGCGCACAGGTGAAAGCGATATATGAAGGTCAATGCGACATCGCCATCATCAATAATTATTATTTTGGAAAATTGAAATACGCCGAAGACACCAATCAACAAAAATGGGCACAAGCCCTCAACTTGGTGTTTCCAAATCAGGGTGCGGACGGGCGCGGTGCGCATGTAAATATCTCGGGTGGTGGCGTGGCGCTGCATTCGAAAAACAAGGCGGCGGCGGTACAACTGCTGGAATTTCTAACCGACGCTGAGGCACAGACCCTATATAGTGAGATCAATTTTGAATACCCGGCCAATCCGAAGGTACCGCACACGGCTGAGTTGCAAAGCTGGGGTCGTTTTGTCGAGGATCAATTGCCGATCCTGCGGATTGCCGAGCTGTCGCGCGACGCGCAGAAGATCATCGACCGGGTCGGTTGGTAGTTTCGTGCAAGCGGCGCGACGCTCTTTCGATATCTGGTCTGCGAGCGTTTTCACGATTGCTTTGATCTTATTCGCACCGGTTATTTCACTGATTGCACTGAGCTTTGGTGACAGTGACGGCCTTTGGGCGCATTTATTCGATACGGTTTTGGCCAGATATATCCTGACGACGCTAGCGCTGATGGTGGGTGTCTCTGTGGTAACGCTTGTGTTCGGCGTCACAACCGCTTGGATCGTTGCGGCCTATAAGTTCCGCTTCTCGCGTGTTCTGGATATGATTATCCTTCTGCCTATCGCCTGTCCGGCCTATCTGGTCGCCTATGCCTATACTGATTTTTTTGAATATGCCGGACCGGTGCAGGGGATGTTGCGCAATCTGTTTGGCTGGCAATCGCCGCGCGATTATTATTTTCCCGAAATAAGATCGCTTGGCGGCGCAGTTTTTGTGCTGTCTTCTGTGCTATANCCNTATGTCTATCTGCTGGCGCGCACTGCTTTTCGCCAGATACCTGCAAGTTTTTACGAGGTTTCATCAATCTATGACCGCAATGCGTTCTGGACGATCAGCTTGCCGCTGGCGCGCCCGGCGATTGTGGCCGGTCTTGCCTTGGTCGGAATGGAGGTCGTATCTGATTTCGGCACGGTCGAATTCTTTTCGCTGCAGACGCTCACACTGGGTATTTTCAACGTTTGGATCGGGATGAACAACATTACTGCGGCTGCCCAAATCGCGATTTTTACTTTTATTTTTATTATATTTCTGCTGTTTACCGAGCTTTATTCACGATCGCAGAAACGCTTTAACGACACCAGTTCGCGTCAGCGTAATCAGCAGTCAAAATTGCTGACTGGCGCACCGGCTCTTGTGTGTATCTGCCTGTGTCTCGTTCCGGTCCTGTTTGGATTCTTTATCCCTACCGGCATTTTACTGTGGAATGTGCTGCAATCGATCGACGTGCTGGTGTTTGCGGATGTGTTTGAGGTGTTTCAGAACACATTGTTGGTATCGTGCCTTGGGGCGGGAATTATTATGCTGATTTCGGTGCTGGTGGCGTGTACTTCGCAGATGCAGGGCGGCAAGATTTTGCGGCTTGCTGGCAACCTGTCGGCCACTGGGTACGCCTTTCCGGGCACCATGCTGGCCATTGGAGTACTGGTGTGTGTCGGCTTGTTTGATCGGCTGATGGTTGCGGTGATGAGCCCGTTTGGGGTGTTTCATCTTAGCGGGACACTGGTGGTTTTGTTGTTTGCTTATCTTGTCCGGTTTCAAGCGGTTGGCTATGGGGCTGTCGTTTCGGGTCTNACCAAAATATCGCCCAATGTCATCTTGTGCAGTCGGACTTTGGGGATGAATGCCCAAAATACCATGCGTCGGGTGACGGTGCCATTAATNCGGAATTCGATCATCGCCGGTGGGGTGCTGGCTTTTGTTGATATCATGAAGGAACTGCCAATGACGTTACTGTTGCGGCCGTTTGATTTTGAAACACTGGCAACATATTCATATCAGTACGCGCATGATGAGCTAATGGAACAGGCGTCGCTGCCAGCGCTACTGATTGTGCTGGTCGGGCTGATACCAGTGATTTTTCTCAACCGAATGCTGCGCAACACCTCTTAGAGCCCCGTCCCTGTAACAAACGGGTGCTGTCTTTTGCAGGCGCAGAGCCCCAAATCGCTAAGATGTTTCAGAGCTTGATGGTTTTGTTGCGGCCCTTTGGGTCTTATCAATGGCTTTGGCTTCATTCCAAAGCCTGTCCATTTCCGCCAGATCCGATTGATCGGGGCGTTTGCCCCGCTGGGCCAAGACCTCTTCAATATAGGCAAACCGGCGAGTGAACTTTGCATTCGCGCCGCGTAGGGCGGTTTCGGGATCAACGTCGAGATGGCGCGCCAGATTGGCCATCACAAATAATAAATCGCCAAATTCTTCCTCGATCTCATCGGCACCCAATTGGTCGCGTGCTTCGACCAATTCGTGCGATTCCTCTATTAATTTGTCCAGAACCTGATCAGTCTGGGGCCAGTCAAAGCCCACCCTTGCAGCACGTTTTTGCAGTTTGACCGCGCGCATCAGCGCCGGCAAGCCAAGCGCCACGTCATCCAGAACGCCCTTGCGGGCTTTCGCGGCGCGTTCCGCGGCTTTGATCTTTTCCCAATCGGCGGTCTGCTGAGCAGACGTTTTGTTGCGGCTTTCGGTGCCAAACACATGCGGATGGCGCGCCACCATTTTATCGCTGATCCTATTGGCGACATCCTCAAAGCTGAACAGGGAGGCCTCATGGGCCATNTGCGTGTGATAGACGGTCTGTAACAGCAAATCCCCCAGTTCGTCTTTCAACTCGTCCCAGTTTTGTCNGGTGATTGCATCGGCGACTTCATAGGCTTCCTCGATTGTATAAGGGGCGATCGAGGCGAAATCCTGTTCAATATCCCAAGGGCAGCCATGCTGTGGATCGCGCAACGCGCGCATGATCTCCAACAGTCGCGGCAGGCCGCCCTTTGGGTTTTCGATTAAATCTTTGTTGTGGGCCATTGCACCGCTCTGCGAGTTGGGGTCAGATGCAATCTGACAGATGATAAGGAGAAGTCCAGCAGATGGCGGTGATAAACAGAATAGCCGGCTTTGCCGATGATATGGCCGGGTGGCGCCGACATTTACACCAACACCCCGAACTGGGGATTGCGTGTCATGATACCGCTGATTTTGTGGTGGAACGGTTGCGCGAGTTTGGCATTACCGATATCCATCGTGGCTTTGCGACCACTGGTCTGGTGGCACTGATTGACGGGCAGGGTCCGGGGCCGACCATCGGCCTGCGTGCCGATATGGATGGATTGCCTATCGAAGAGACCAGCGGCGTTGACTGGGCCTCGACGCGACCGGGAAAAATGCATGCCTGCGGTCATGACGGCCATACCACGATGCTGCTGGGGGCAGCGAAATACTTGGCTGAAACGCGCAATTTTTCGGGCCGTGTCGCGCTAATTTTCCAACCCGCAGAAGAGACTGGCGGCGGCGCAGAAATTATGGTGCAAGAAGGGATTCTTGAGCAGTTTGATATCAACGACCTCTATGCGCTGCACAATGCGCCCGGGCCCGAGGCGGGTCGGTTCTATACCACTGACGGACCGCTGATGGCTGCGGTAGATACGTTTGAAATTCACCTTAAAGGGAAGGGGGGGCACGGTGCGTATCCTCAGGACACCCGCGATCCGGTGATTGCGGCGGCCTCCATGGTGATGGCGCTGCAAAGCATCGTTAGTCGCAACCATTTTGCCTGTGACGATCTTGTGGTTTCGGTAACGCAAATCCACACTGGCAGTGCCGATAACATCATTCCTGAGACCGCCTATATCAATGGTACTGTGCGCACGTTTGACAAAGCGGTCCAAGCTATGGTGATGGCGCGCATGCCTGAGATCGTTGCAGGGCAGGCGGCGAGTTTTGGGGTCGAGGCGGAATTGGTCTACACAGTGGGCTATCCCGCGACCGTCAACGATGCTGAAAAGACTGATCTTGCAGTCGGTGTGGCGCGGGACGTGGTGGGAGACGACAAGGTCGATGCAGCAAACGGCCGGGAAATGGGCGCGGAAGATTTTTCGTATATGCTCGATAGGCGCCCAGGATGTTATTTGTTTTTAACGCAGGGTGAAAGCGCTGGTCTGCATCACCCCGGCTATGATTTTAATGATGATGTGGCGCCCATTGGAGCATCGTTTTTCGCCCGTTTGGTGGAGACTGCGCAACCGTTAAAGTGAAGATGGATCGCGCAGGGATGTGTGGGGGTAGCGGCAAAAATTGAGGAATTAATATGGCACTAGAAGATGCAAAAACCCAAGTGGATCACGCTTTCACCCGAACAGAACGGCGCGGGTTGAGTTTTGAAAACGCCTTTGGCGGGGCGACCTCTTTCTTGCGCCGTCGCTACAGCAAAGATTTATCCGGTGTCAATTTGGCGGTTACGGGTGTGCCGTTTGATCAAGCGGTGACCAATCGGCCCGGCACCCGGCTGGGTCCGCGGGCAATCCGCGAAGCTAGCGCGCTGCAAACCTATGATCCGCCCTATGGGTGGGGCTTTGATCCCATGAGCGAGTTTGACATCGTCGATTACGGTGATCTGGCGTTTGACTATGCCAAAACCAGCGATTTTCCCGACGCTTTAACCGCGCATATCAAAACCATTCTTCAGGCTGGCGCTGCCAGTCTTGTGCTGGGAGGGGATCATTTTATTTCCTTCCCGATTCTGCGCGCCTATGCAGAAAAATACGGGCCTGTTTCGCTGTTGCAGTTTGACGCTCATTCCGACACTTGGCCCGATGACGATATGGCGCGGATTGATCACGGGACGATGTTTTACAAAGCGGTCAAGCTGGGTTTGATAGATCCTGCCACCTCGGTTCAGGTCGGCATACGCACCGAGAATGCGGATACTTTAGGGATCACTACACTTGACGCCCGGACGGTGCATGAAATTGGGCCANTGGCGACTGCGGCCAAAATCAAACAGATTATCGGCGCACGCCCTGCCTATCTCAGCTTTGACATCGACTGTCTTGATCCGGCCTATGCACCGGGAACGGGCACCCCTGTTTGGGGCGGGCTGACCAGTGCGCAAGCGGCAATTATTCTGCGCGACATCGCNGGGATCAATGTGGTCGGGGCCGATGTGGTTGAGGTGTCGCCCCCCTATGATGCCGGTGGTATTACTGCGGTGGCTGGGGCGCATGTGGCGATGGAATTGATCTGTCTGTGGGGGTGGACAAGGCGCGGCTGATCAGGGTGCCAGAGCGTGTCTAGCAAGTAAAAGATTGCGTAATCTGCGGGGTTTTGGTTTCCTCAAATGCCCCGTTTGTATAGGCGTCAATAACCCTGCGCCAAAACGATTGGGCGGCTTTGTTTTGGGGGATTTGTCTCACTGTCCACGCGCCGGGAAATTTTTGAAACAAAGCTTGTGCTGCGGCTGTCCCAGCCCCTGTGCGCCGAAATTTTCTCAAAACAAAAAACTGTTCCATGTCATAGGCTTCGTGGGCCAGTCTGCGCACGATGGCAAGGCCGGCAGGTTCGGTCTTAGCGCAGAGTATGAAGGTGAAAAGTTCCGGGTCCTTCCAGATTTCTCGAAAGCTTTTTACGTCGGGAAATACCCCATCCGGCGAGAGTGCGCAGTCTGTGAATGCGCTGAAATCATATGAATAAAGCTGCTCCAACCTTGCCACCAAATCCCTGTCTTGCTGTCTGGCTGCGACGAGTTCTAGCATTTAACAATACCTCTTGGTTAAATAGCGTTTTTAAATTGGCGATATCTTTTTGACATAAGATCAAGCACCCGGCCGTCAGTGACCCCCAGACCTAGCGCAATCAACCCCAACCCATAGAGGGCTTCTTGCTCGACCCTCTCGCCAAGAAACGTATAGCTCAGCGCGATTGTGACCGGAGGTATCAACAGTGTCACCAGCATTAAATTTGCCGAGCCCGCCCGGCGTAAAATTTCGAAATACAGCAAATAGGCAAGTGCGGTTGACACCAATGACAACGCAATCAAGCTGGTCCACACCTTGGGGGCCAGCGCCACAGTGGGTGCGCCTTCTATGAAAAATACAATCGGGGTCAATAAGACTGTGCTGCCGAGCAGCATGCCAAAGGCGTTCAAAATTGGTGGTTGAGTTGATAAATGTCGTTTTGCCCAAACGCCCGCAAAAGCATAGGACAGGCCCGCCGTCAAAACTGCCAGCTGCCCCAGGTTTCTCGGATCAAAATCTGTAAGCGCCTCAATTCCCATAATGAAGGCAACGCCTAATAATCCGCATAGGGCGCCTATGATTTTCCGCAGTGTCAGGGGCTCGTCGCTGAGAAAAATTGCGGCAACCACTGCACCGAAAACAGCCGTTGTTCCGTTTAATATTGCGGCGAGGCTGCTGCCAATAAGGGTTTGACCCCATAGAATCAGAGAAAACGGTATCGCATTGTTTAACGCACCCATTATGAAAAAACATATCCAGACATGCGGGGAGCGGGGCATTTTGATCCCCTTGAGGCAGAGAACGATCCATAAAGCGGGCACCGCCCAGCCCACGCGGTGCAGGGCGACTGTTACAGACGGCACATCCTCGAGCGCGATCTGACCAAAAAAGAAAGCACCACCCCACACCAGTGCAAGACTGCACAAAAGTAACGCGGAAATTCGGTTAATTTTTAGCGTGTGTTGTGCCTTGCTCATAGGGCTCATTTTCATAGGCAAGGTGCCTTGGCAACCCGTTTCCTGCGCAAAATTCGGCTGCTGCGTTGGCTTATGCGGCTNATTGTTCAAGTCAGTTTATTCTAATTTTTGCTTGGTTCGGTACGCTATAAAGACGGCACCTGAGACAGATCTTTTGAGACAGATCTTTTGTAATGAGCGTGTTGGCAAAATGACCCTTTGCGACGAACGGCAGCATACTGGTGAACAGGCTTTAGTCGCGCTGCCAATGATTTTGGCACCCGACGCAAGCAGCATCGTGCAAACTGGCACTTGACCAAATCTCGTCAATGAGGGAAGGAAGCCTATGATCCCTGATGATAGATTAGAACAGATCGTTCAGCGCTTTCAGTTTCTTGAGGCCAAGATGAACGAAGGCGCGTCTGGCGATGAAATTGCCAGTCTCGGTCGCGAGTATTCTGAACTGCGCCCTGTGGTTGAACAGATCGCCGCCTACCGGCAATTGTCCGAGGATCTTGCCGAGGCGCAAGAGATGCTGGCCGATCCCGACATGCGAGCGCTTGCCGAAGAGGAACTGCCGCTGCTTAGGGCTCGGTTTCCCGATGCCGAGCGGGCGCTGCAATTGACGCTGCTGCCGAAAGATGCCGCCGATTCACGCCCGGCGATGATAGAAATACGTCCCGGAACGGGTGGTGAAGAGGCTGCGCTTTTTGCCGGTGACTTGCTGCGCATGTATCAGCGTCACGCCGAGACGAACGGCTGGCGCTTTGATATTATCGAAGAGAATCAGACGGAGCTGGGCGGGATCAAAGAGGTTGTGGCCCATGTAAAGGGCGAAGGAGTATTTGCCCGGTTAAAATACGAATCCGGCGTGCACCGCGTCCAGCGGGTACCAACGACAGAAAGTGGCGGCCGCATCCATACCAGCGCCGCAACCGTGGCGGTTTTACCCGAAGCCGAGGATGTCGATGTCGAGATTGCATCTGGTGACCTACGCATTGATACTATGCGCAGTTCCGGGGCGGGTGGCCAACATGTGAACACCACCGATTCAGCGGTTCGCATCACCCATCTTCCAACCGGTTTGGTGGTGACCTCTTCGGAAAAATCCCAACACCGAAACCGCGAGATTGCGATGCAGGTTCTCAAAGCCCGGCTGTTTGATCTTGAACGTCAAAGGGTCGATGATGCGCGGTCAGCGGACCGTAAATCACAAGTGGGCTCCGGTGATCGCAGTGAACGCATCCGTACTTATAACTTTCCGCAGGGCCGGATGACCGACCACCGTATCAATCTGACACTGTACAAGCTGGATCAGGTTATGGCGGGTGATCTGGATGAAACGATCAATGCTTTGACTGCAGATGCCCAGGCCCGACAACTGGCCGAGATGGAATAGTGACCGTCTTCGAGATGGTGGCAAACGCAGCGCAGAGTCTGCGCGCGGCTGGCATAGACAGCGCGGCACGCGATGCGCGGGCTCTTGTGGCGCACGCGCTGGGGGTGGCTGCGAATCGCATTGTTTTGCTCGGATCTGATCCTATCGACCTCAAAGCGCAGGAGCGGCTTGCCGGCTATCTGGAACGTCGCCTGCGGCATGAGCCTGTCTCAAAGATTACGGGGTGGCGTCAGTTTTGGGGACGGGATTTTCACATTTCGAAAGCGGTGCTTGATCCCCGCCCTGAGACTGAGACGGTGATCGTCGAGGCGTTGAAACACCCCGCGGCAACGGTGTTAGATCTTGGCACTGGCAGTGGTATTCTTGCGGTTACGCTGATGGCAGAATGGCCAAAGGCGCAGGCTCTGGCCACTGATATCAGCCCCGCTGCCTTGGCTGTAGCCGGCAAAAATGCCGCACGCTATGATATTGGTGACAGGCTTAGTTTTGCGCAAAGCAATTGGTTTGAGGGTGTGCAGGGTGAATTTGACCTGATTGTGGCCAATCCACCCTATATCGCCATGGAAGAAATGGCGGGTCTTGATCGGGATGTGCGCGACTTTGACCCCCATATCGCGCTGACGCCTGGTGGCGACGGGCTTGACCCGTACCGTGTGATTGCCGCCGCAGTCGGTCGCCATCTGTCTCCTGATGGCCGGCTTATAGTTGAAATCGGCCATCAACAGGCGGCAGATGTCCTGCAAATATTTCAGGACGCCGGGTTGTCTTCACTGTGCTGTCATCCGGATTTGGCTGGACGCGATCGGGTCATTTCGGCGCGTATCCACTAAATTATGTTTGTTTAACTACGTTTTCACCTAATTTGTCCAATATCGCAGGCGTTTAATACGTTTTACACTTGTGTCGATCTGCTTGGCGTGTTTATTGGTAAGGGTCCGAAGCGAAGCGTTCGTGCTTTGCCAGACGTAAGCCCATAGATAGTGTCTCCATATTGTTGAGCAAAAATGTATCAACGTGGCACTTTGGAAAAAAATCAAGGCTGGATTACTTATACATGAGATCTACTAAACCTCGCTCGCGGTCGAAATCTAACCGTAACCGTTCTGTCGGTAACGTTGTCAATCGTGTCTTTGACAGTTCTGGACCCGAGGGAAAAGTGCGTGGAACGCCACAGCAGATTATCGAAAAATATAATCAGTTGGCGCGGGATGCCCAACTGAGCAATGACCGGGTGGCTGCTGAGAATTTTCAGCAACACGCCGAGCATTATCTGCGGCTGCTAAGCGAGGCGCAACGCGAACAGGAACAGCGACGCGAGCAGCAAGAGCGGGAGAATCGTGAACGTCAGTCCGAGCGCGACCGCGAGCGGTCGAACCGAGATGCGGCACGCCATGCGCCTGAACAGCCAAGTTTTGACCCTGCCACCGCGCCCCAGCCGGACGTTTTTGATATGTCCGATCACAGCCGTGATAATGGTTTGGTAGAGACCCCGGAAAGTTCCCAACAATCCAGTATGCTGATTGTTGACCCGCTTGCTGTTGATGAGGCAAGTCAACCCGAGGTCGCAGAAACGCCGGCTAAAGTGGTCAAGTCGCGCGCCCCGCGCAAGCCAAGAAAAAAACCCGTTGCTAAAGCGCAGGCAGAACCAACCGGCGATACGCCTGCTTCTGATAAACCAGCAGCAGATCCAACGGTTGATGCCAACCCTTCTCAGGATACAGCCGCAGCGGCAGAGTAAACCTCGGTCCAATATTCTCATTTGACGGTGTTGGTTCCGCCGGCCCTGCCGGTTTTGTCGTGTGGTTTTTAACGCCAGCCACCTCTATTGGCTGATGAGTCTATGGCGCCGTCGTTGTACTTTACTAAGCCCGTCCTGCGACGCACGCAGACCTTTGGCCGCTTAGGTTCGTTGTATTTGGCGGGCTAGATTGCAAAAGCCTTCCAAAGACACTTGTTCGGCCCGCTCTGTTGGTTTGAGCCCTGCAGCAACCAGGCGGTCCTCAATATCTGGCCCAAGACCCTTTAGGGCCGAGCGCAGCATTTTGCGTCTTTGATTGAACGCCATTGCGATCACACGTTCCAAAACCTTCGGATCAGCGGGAAACCGCGGCGCAGGCAGAGCGGTAAAATGCACAACGGCACTGGAAATTTTTGGCGGGGGCGTAAACGCTTCTGGGGGCAGCGACATTACAATCTGCGGATCACAGCGCCATTGCGCCAACAGCGCCAGTCGCCCATAGGCCTTTGACCCCGGTTGGGCGACAATCCGGTCGGCAACCTCGCGTTGGAACATCAGCGTCAGGCTGGTCCAAAAAGGCGGCCATTGTGGCGGGGTCAGCCAGCGGATCAACAATTCGGTACCAATGTTATAGGGTAAATTCGCCGCTACTTTAATCGGGGGCGTCAAATACTGCAGTGGGTCTATGCTCAGTGCATCGCCCTCCAGCACTGTCAGCCGTTCGGGATATGCGTTTGATATCTGATGCAATGCGGTCAGGCAGCGGCGATCTTTTTCGATGGCAAGTACAAACCGCGCCCCCTCGGCAAGCAGGCCGCGGGTCAGCCCCCCCGGTCCGGGGCCAATCTCCAAGATATCACACCCGTCGAGCGGTCCGGCCTGGCGGGCAATTTTGGCAGTGAGGTTGAGGTCGAGTAAAAAATTTTGACCCAAGGACTTGCGTGCCGACAAATCATTTGCGGCGATGACCTCGCGCAGCGCTGGAAGGGAGTCAATTTGGCTCATGGCGTGGTTTGCGCCGTCAGGCGCACCATTTTGGCTGCCATCTCTAATGCTTTGATCAGGGAAGAGGGACGGGCTATTCCACGCCCGGCTATGTCAAATGCGGTGCCGTGATCGGGCGATGTTCTAATAAAGGGCAGGCCGAGCGTGACGTTGACACCGTGATCAAAATCCAGCGTTTTGATCGGGATAAGCGCTTGGTCATGATACATGCAGATGGCGGCATCATAGTTTTGGCGGGCCTGTGTGTGAAACATGGTATCTGCACTGAGCGGACCATCGATCAGCATGCCCTCGGCGCGCAGGTTCTCCAGTACGGGCGCAATTAAGTCGCGTTCCTGCAGACCCATTTTGCCACCTTCTCCGGCATGTGGATTGAGCCCGGCAACTGCCAGTCTAGGTTTTGTGACCCCAAATTTGCTTTTGAGTTCCGCCTCGGTGATCCGCAGAGTATCGCGTAAAAGTTCCGCTGTGAGCATTTTGGCAACGTCTTGAAGCGGGATGTGAATAGTCGTCGGGACCACGCGCAGGGCATCGCAGGCCAACATCATTACAACCCGGTCGACCCCAGCCAGCGCCGCAAGGTATTCGGTATGTCCGGGATGGCGAAAACCTGCCCCNTCTTGCAGCGCTTTTTTATTGATTGGGGCCGTGCACAGGGCGCTGGCAGCACCTGATTGTACCAGATGNACAGCGCGGGAAATGCTGTCGATAATTGCTTGTGCATTGCGCGGNTCGGGCCTGCCGGGCGCGGCTGGCTCAGGGAATGGATGTGCAAGCACCGGCAGGCCCTGTCTGGTGGCGCGGGGGGCTTCGCTTGGATCGTCGATCAGGATATGCGCGCTGCCGGCGGGCAAGTGGCGGGGATCACCGATCCAAAAAAATGCCAGCTGCGTGCCAAGTTTCTGCCAAGCCTTTACGCTAAGTTCTGGCCCGACTCCCGCGGGATCGCCACAGGTCAAGGCGATGGGTAAAGTCATTGTTCGGCGATATAGGCAGAACTGCGTAATTCCTGCAGNTACTGATCGGCATAGGAAGACAGGCGTTGCATCTGTAAGCCACGCAACACGTCTTGACGAGACAGGTCTTCAATGGTCTCAGCCAGCCGACCACAGAGCATGACAAGCGTCACACTGCCATCATTGGGGTCGGGNGCCGCCAGATTCATTTCATTCTCGTCAAGCTTGGCCAGTTGCAGGGACATGCGTGCTGGTATGTCTGCNGGAGCTTTTGAATGCCGTTGTAGGCGGTCTTCGGGTTGGCCTTTGGCGATCCCATACAGATCGTCGCAGGTATCGGTCAGCGCTTTGACCTGCTTGGCTTGCTGCAGCGTTTCTTCCGGAGTTTCGGCCAGTATGCGGTACGTCATATAGTCAACCACAGCAATCNACGGTGTGCGGTAGCTTGTCTCTTCGATGTCGCGCAATTGGAACAAGGCCACGCCGCCGTCGAGCGGTATAGGTTCTGTGACCTGCCCTGGGGTCAGTGATACAATCAAAGACTGCAGCATCGGGGGTAATTTGTTCATCTCGGTCCAGTCTAGCCGGCCGCCTATGTCTCGGGTCTCGGCCACTGAATAGCGCTGTGCCGCCTCGGAAAATTCGCTGAGCGAGGTGAGTTTTGCGAACAGTTGCGCCCGGGCGGTGACCTGCTCATAGGTATCTTCTGAGATTGGCATGATCAGCTCAGAGAGCAGGACCCGCATCGCGCTGCCTTCAAGACGCGCCTGATAGGCCCGATCAACCTCGGCTTCGGTGATTTGGACCCTCGGGGCGAATAACTGCTGCATCAGTATACCCCAAATCAGGTTTGATCTTATAAATTCTTCATAAGTTTGTCGGTCCACACCTGCCTGGCCAAGTATGTTGACGAAGTCTTCGAGCGACAGATTACCGCTCGCGGCAAATTCTGTCATGCTTTGTTCCAATTGCCCCTCAGGTAGTTTCAAACCCATCCCCGCGGCAAGACTGTTCTTGAGGCGGTCATCAATCAGCTGGTCCCGCGCCGTTTGGCGAATGTCGCCCGGGGTTTCAATGATCTGTAAAAACCGAATACGCTGATCCAGCTCATATAGGGTTATAACGGATTGATTGACGCGCAAAACCGCAGAGACGGCGCTTTGCGATTTTGCAGGATCCGGCAGGCAGAGGGGTATGCAAAGCATCGCGAGCAAAAGCGGGCGGAGGCGCATCATGGGATTCATATTAATTGCTCCTGCAGGTTTTTTTATAATGAGTGTCACTGCCACTAAATCCAAAGCCACGCAAGTCAACGCCCAAAGTCAGATCTGTTGAAGGGGTCAGATTGGTTGATGAGGCGAAGCGTTTGGATATTGCAAATTGGGCTCGCACACATTCATTCTCATACGTCAGGCTCAAGCCGGCTGTCGCGGTGTGGTCTGCGGATAGATCATAGCGAATATTGCCTTCGCTCTGCCAGTGATCTGAGATGTAATATCCGGTGTTGAGGCTCCATTCAGAGAGTGTTCTGCCGCGATTTTCGTCTGCATCGAATGGCAATGAGATAAAGCTGGTCCGAATGCTTCCGCGGTTGCGNTGCCAGGTNGCGTTGGCTTCGATTTTATCAAAATTGGCTTTCGCTCCCATCAGCCCACGCGCCATGAAGATCAGCCCTTTGTTGTTTTTAATTTGTCCCGCGACTAGGATGTCGGAGTAGCGGGACTTTAATCCCGATATGGCCGAAAAACCCGAGGCACTGGCTTTCGTGCTACGGATGATCTGTCCTAAAGCCAACCCGGATGCCCAGCCGCCGGGGGCGGTATGCAGCCAGCGCATGCCAACTGCAGCACGGCTGCCGTGTTCGCGCTGATCGGGGGCGGTAAACCGGCTGAGGCTGAGTAAATTGCCTTCGTCAAACTCGCTTAGCGTGCTTTCGTCGATCCGAATGTTGGGTTGTTTACTGCCGCTCCAGCCCAGTTGCAAAACTGGTTCCAGCAGTTCATACGCCCTATTGGTCGTCGTTCTTTTTAACGGCCATCTCAGGTCGACTGCACCCTCAGGGTTTGCTACGGCAATGGTCTGATTAAAGGCGCTATCTTGGGCGTAGGTATACGCATCAAGATTAAGGCGTCCAACCACTCCCATCCGCAGGCCCCGCGGCAATGTCCATCTGCGGCGCCATGACAGCTCTGCGTGGGCGCGGGTCACATCACGCCCGATGATATCCGTTTTTGACGCCCGAATGTGGGTGTGCGCCTCTAGCAATAGCCGGGCTTCCCCACCGACGCTTGACGGAAAGAACCTCCGTTCTTCGGTCAGGTCCAAGATGAATCTGGGCAGACTTGCGTTATCTTCCGTGGGTCTTAGGCTGTCGTAATTGAGCAATTCTGCTGAGAAATATTTATTTTTGCGGGTGCGCTCAACCGAAACTGAGCTGTCAAGCCGGTCCTTTTGTGATATATTGTAATCAGACAGATAGGCCTCGTCCATTACAGCTTCGATATCGAAAGACAGCTTGTAATCGCGCTCTAGATTGAAAGTCCCATTGCCAAAAACATAGCCCCTTAGTGTATTTTTCACCAAAGTGTCAGAGGTCAGGGAACCGGTCATTTTGACATCGCCATTGTGAAACTTCTGCCGGTAGCGAAACTCCATCGTTTTTGTTTTAGACGAAAGATAAGGTGTGAGTGTCAGATCTTTGTGATCCCCAATCGGGATAAAATACGGCAGTTTAACCCCAAAACCCACCAGAGTGTTGGATTTGCCGCGGGGCAATAAAAATCCGCGCGCTCGCTTTAATGTCGGGTCGGGCATGCGCAATCTTGGCAGATATAAAACTGGGATGCCGCCAAATCGGAACTGTGCATCGGTGAAATATAATTGTTTTTTTTCGGCGTCGTGAATCACCCGTCTGGCCCGGATTTGCCACAAAGGCACACCATTTTTGGTGCAAATCTGGCAAGACGACGCGGTGGCGTTGTCCATTTGCGTATAGCGCCCCGAGACCCGTTTGATTTGAAGCGTTGCCAGCTGCAGTTGTTGCGCCAAGACAATCCGGGCGCTGTGCAGCAGTCCATTTTGAAGGTCGGTATCCAAGACAGCGTGATCAGCGACAATAATTATGTCGTCACCGTCCTCTAACCTGATTGGCCCGTCGATTGTTAAATCGTCGGTTCGTCTGTCATAGGTTATTTTTTCTGCGCGCATTAGACGGCTGCCAAAGGCAACGTATACGTTGCCGGTTGCCACCAATTGCGATTGCGGGGTCACCGTGATTGTGTCTGCAACCAGTGACGCCAAGGACGGAGAGGCCAGCGTCTCTGATGCGCGGCAAGCAGTGCTGAGGCATAGCAGACAGAGCACAGCCAAATAACCAATAAGATCACGCATCAGCCATCCTCCATATGTAGAATAAGGCCAAAAGCTAAAAAAACCGAGGCAAAGGGTGGGGCCCAAGCCGCTAAAACTGGATCCAGTTGGCCGTTATCTCCCAAAATCTGTGCTAGATTTCGAATATAGTACAGGCCAAAGCCGATTAATATTGCCATCAGCACAGCGAGGCCTGTGCGCCCATGCCGGTTGTGACGCATGGTAAAGGCCGCTCCTACCAATACCATAGCCATCAAAAACAGGGGTCTTGCCAGTTCCATATGGAACCAGACCGTGTGACGGCGGGATGAAAACCCGGCTTGGTTCAACTGGTCGATAAAGCCGGGCAACTCCCAAATCGACACTGTCGAGGGTTTGCCGAAACTGTCTCGAATACTATCCTGTGTCAGGGTCGAGGGCACCTGTAGTCGGTCAAAATGCACGGACTGCTCTTCTGGGTTTTGGCCTCGGATTAAGGCCCAGCTCTTGGCATTTTCTAAAACCCATGCGCCTTTTTCCAACCGAGCATTTTCTGCGTGGACCCGTCGAATTGGTCCCTTGTCGTGCGCATATGTGATAAAGTTGACATCATACAAGATTGTGGCGTCGCTATTGGCCCGCGAGGCCCGGATGACGGTCTGACCGGTTTCACCGCCCTGACGCAACCACAGGCCTTCGCCTCGAATAGAAACCGTTGACACACCGTTGTTGCGATAGGTCTCGCGCAATTCCTGAGAGCGCTTTGAGGTCGTCGCAACGATGGGGTTACAGATTGCCACGGCAAAAATTCCCAACGTAAACGCCACCANGACCGGGGCCATGAGACTGTAGACTGCCGATCTGCCGCTGGCGCGGGCAACGATCAATTCACTGCTGCGCGACAGTGACATAAACAGCAAAATGGCAGCGAGAATAACAATCAGCGGCAGCATGGTGTAAAGCGCGCTTGGCGCATTCAAAAGGCTGAGCCAAAGCACATCCTGAAAGGCAACATCGCGGCCAAATCGGCGAAGTTGTTCAATCAGATCCAGCATTGCCAAAAAGCAAAAAAACATGCCGAATACGGCCGCCAATGTGGTGGAAAATCTCTGGGCAAAATAGAAGTGCAGCATCATCGGTGTGCGGCCTTCGAAACGCGCCGGAACGGTGGACGTGCCACATAACTCAAACACCCCAAGGTGAACAGACAGCCCACCAGGGTCGGGGCGTAAATTAAAGGCCAGAGGTTTGGGTTGGCCCTGACAGGGTCAATCATAACACTTTCTGTAAGTTTGATTAAAACCAATAGGGCAATGGCAAAAACAATCTGTCGGCCGATTCCAAAACGACTGAAGCCTGCGGTCAGCAGCGTCGAGAACCCGATTAGTGCCGCAACGAGGCACAACAGGGGTTGCTGAAACCGTCCATGCGCCTCTTGCAGCACCCGTCCCAACGAGACACCATTTTGTTCAGCTATTTGGCCTGACCAACGCAGTAATTCCCCGGTTGGGATCTGTTTGATATTCCTGTTTTTGTCAGTTCGGGTTTTAATCAATGCACTGATATCATAAGATAGATCTTCAAAGCTGGTGGTGGACAATAATTGATCTTTGGTTGAAAGCACTTGAACGAGCCCATTCACCATTACCAGTTTCGTGCCTCGCGTGTCCCGCATCAGATAGGCGGTTTTGGCCGTGTAGATATTCGATACGTCAGGGTTGCGCCGATCAGAAACGAAAATATCGCTGAGACGGCCGTCGTCGGAAATATCACGAATATAGAGCGTGATGCCTTTTGCAGGATGCAGGAACGTTCCAGGACGCAGCAGCCGGGCATAAAGGTCTTTGGCGATGTCTGTCTCGCGGTCGCGCAATTGTTGCAGGCTTACTGGCACAAGCGTGTGGGTCATAATGGACATCATAGTTGCGGTTATCACCCCGAATACTATGACCGGCCAGGCCAGCCTCCAGGGCGAAAACCCTGTGGCCTGCATGACGGTCAGTTCGCTTTCTGACGACAGCCGGTTGGTGACGTAAACTGCCGCTCCGAAAGCCGCGATCGGCAAGACACTGCGGACGACGTTTGGCAGGCTGAGTAGTGTAAATTCTAAAACCACGGCAGCCGAATGCCCGTCGGAGATCAAGCGGTCAAAGACTTTAACCGTGTTGTTCACCCAATACACCGAGACCAGCACCAAGGCAAAAAAGCCAAACATCACCATCAGTTGCGACAGGATGTATCTGTCGAATTTGCGCAAGATGGTCCTCCAAACAGGGTAATAATGGTTTGGATACATTATCGGAATTGAATCAAAGGTAAAACTGCTATCTACTCAAATACCAAGGCTCTTTTTGAGTTATTTTCATTTTGAACAGGACCGAACCGATGACACAGCCTTCCGAAATTACCTTTTTGGCCAATGACCTCGATCAAATTGCCACCTTTGAGGGCAGAATAGCGGTTTTTCTATCCGGCGCGGATGGCTTGGATTTGGCCGCGCGGCGGGCCAATCGGTTGAGCCAGGGCGCAATAGACCGCTTTGCCCATTCCAAACAGTTTGATGAGATGAAGCCCGGTCAGGTTTTTAGCCTGAATTTCCCGTCCGGTATGGCGGCTGAGGCGCTTGATATTGTGAAATTGCCCCGTCGACCCGAGTGTGAGCCTGCCCGCGCTGCTGGGGTTGCTTTGGGTAAAATACGCGGAAGCCAACCGGTTTTGGTGCTGGCGGGCAACAATCCCCGAACTTCGGATATCGCGTTGGGCATCATGCTGCGGGGGTATCATTTCAATGATCACAAAACGGCTTCTGATTCGGTTTCCGACGTTGCCGCCACATACGTCATGGTCAGCAATACCGAAGAGCAAGAGGCCGCGTTCCATGCTGTGCGCGCGGTGGCCGAGGCCGTGTTTTTTACCCGCGACCTGGTCAGCGAACCGGCCAATGTTCTGACCACGACGGAATTTGCGGATCGGCTGGTCGCGCTGGGCGAATTAGGGCTCAAGGTAGAAGTGCTGGAAGAAGACAAACTGCTCGAATTGGGCATGGGGTCTTTGCTCTGCGTTGGGCAGGGCAGTGCCAGCCCGTCAAAAGTGGTTGTTATGCAGTGGAACGGGGGCGTTGATGGTGCCTCGCCGCTGGCGCTTGTTGGCAAGGGGGTCGTGTTTGACACTGGTGGTATTTCTTTAAAGCCGGCTGGTGGCATGGAAGACATGACGATGGACATGGGCGGCGCAGGCGTCGTTGCCGGGGTGATGCAGGCACTTGCGGCGCGCAAAGCTANGGCAAATGTGGTTGGTCTGGTTGGCCTGGTTGAAAACATGCCCTCCAGCACAGCAACCCGTCCCGGCGATGTGGTGCGATCGATGAAGGGTGATACCATCGAGGTGATCAATACCGATGCCGAGGGCCGTTTGGTGCTGGCTGATGTCCTGTGGTACGCTCAGACCCGGTTTGCGCCTGTTGCGCTGATCGATCTGGCGACCCTGACCGGGGCTGCGATTGTGGCTTTGGGTCATGAGAATGCGGCGGTGTTTTCCAATGATGACACGCTGTGTCAGAATTTTCTCGACGCGGCCGCGGCCGAAGGTGAGGGCGCCTGGCGGATGCCTTTGGGCAAAGCCTATGACAAGCTGATCAAATCGCCAATTGCCGATATGAAAAACACTGGCGGCCGTCCGGCGGGATCGGTCACTGCGGCGCAGTTTTTGCAGCGCTTTGTCAGATCTGAGACGCCTTGGATGCATCTCGATATTGCTGGCGTGGCGCATATTAAATCCGACAGTACCTATTCACCCAAAGGTGCAACGGGCTGGGGTGTGATGTCCCTGAACCGGCTGGTTGCCGATAGATTCGAGGTCTGATGGGGGCGGCTTTTTTTTATCATCTAACGCGTACGCCGCTTGAAAGCACGCTGGCGATGCTGTTGGGCAAGTCGTTGGCTGCGGGTTGGCGGGTTGCGGTGCGCGGATGCGAGACCGAGCGGATGGTCTGGCTCGACCGGCAATTGTGGCAGGGGGGCAAGGATGATTTTCTACCGCACGGGCTGGCCGGGGGCCCCCATGATGCGGCCCAGCCGGTCTTGCTGACCACTGCGAAAGAGATGACGAATGCGGCGTCTTGTTTGATGGCGGTTGATGGGGCCGATGTTGCCCCGGAGGAGGTGCAGCGATTAGAACGGGTCTGCATCTTGTTTGACGGTAATGCCACGGCCTCGCTGGATGCGGCGCGTGTTCAATGGAAAGCTTTGACCGACGCGGGCTGTTCGGCTCAATACTGGTCGGAAGCCTCCGGTCGGTGGGAGAAAAAAGCCGAAAAATAACAGGTTAGCGGGTCAGGATCATGCGGTCCTGCTTGATTTCAATGCTGGAAAACAGGTTGAGATAACTCATTCCGAGCAGGGATTGCCGCAATTCCCCGCCGTTGACCACGGCTTGAATGTTTCGGGCGCTCACGTCGCCGACGGTGACCGTATCAAGCCGCACTGGCGCCATGCGCACTGTGCCATTGGCGGTTTGGGCCTGCATCCAGAAATTGAGTTCCGCGCTTTTGAACCCGAGCTCTGTGGCATCTTGCTGGCTGAGAACAATCTGGCTGGCCCCTGTGTCAACCAGAAACACCAGCGTTTGATCGTTGACTTGAAGGCTCAGATGATAATGTCCGTCAGCTTGTTTTGGGATGATGATTTTATCGCCCTCGACCCGCCCAGTGCCCAATGTGGCACCAAGTGGTTGGGTCTTGCGGATGTCCTGCCACATGCCGATTGCGGCAATCACCGCCACAAAAATAAACAGCCAAACACCTGCCTGTTTTGCCATTTTTCCAAGTTCGCCCCGGCGGGTCATAAGCACAGAGCCAAGGATCACTGCGATCAGGATGCCCAGATAGGTTAATCTCGCGTAATCAGGTCCCCCCATCCTCTAGGCTCCCGGTCGCATGTGCTCAGAGAACGTGGTGATACCATCCATCACAAATTGTACCGCTAGCGCCGCCAGCAACATGCCCAATATACGCGTTACGACATTGATGCCGATTTTGCCTAACAGACGTTCCAAAACAGGCCCGATGGCGAACATCACATAGACCAGTATCAGAACGCTCACCATTACCATCGTGACCTGCCCGACACCCAAGCCTCCTGGATGCTTTTCGGTCAACAGGATCACCGAGGTTATCGCGCCGGGACCTGCGATCAGTGGGATTGCCAAGGGAAAAACCGAAGGATCCCCCTCGCTGTCATCTTCGCTTTGGTCTTCACGCCGCTGGCTGCGCCTGTTGAACAACATTTCCAGCGCCGTTAAAAACAATAAAATGCCCCCCGCAATACGGAAAGCAGGCATTGAGATGCCGACGAATCCCAGCACAGATTCGCCAAAAATCGAGAAAAGAAACAAGACCCCGCCGCCAACCATCACGGCACGCAAAGCAACACTGCGCCGCCGCCGGGCCGACATGCCTTGGGTTATGGCGACAAAAAAGGGCGCTAACCCAATGGGGTCAATTATGACAAACAAGGTAACGAAAGACGTCACGAGAAAAGTCGTGTCGAAAAATGTCACGCTGTGGATCCTTTGCAAATATGGTTGACGACGTTCAGATACCAAAAATGAATAAAGTGGTGAAGGGGCGGGTGGTGAAGGGCCAGATTGGCTACGGGATAAATCTTGAAGAGATGCTTTGACTTACAGCCTAATCAGTACCTAGGAGCGGTTCCAATGAAAATCCAGCTAAAATCAATGTTGGGCACGTCTCGGGATCGTTTTGGTGGTGGGAAAATGCTTCAATTGACTGAGAGCCATGCGGCGTAGGCAGACTAGGTTTGGGGGATTTTATTGCATTGTGTTTTAGTATTCTGTTAAAATAAACACGCTGTATTTAAGGATTTGATTTTATGGGACTTGATTTCGCCCCCTTGCCAAAAACAGCGCATGACTGCGCTGTTGAGGCCACAATCTCTGTTGTTAGTGGAAAATGGAAACCTATTTTGCTGTATCAGATGCGTGATGGCGCCAAGCGGTATTCTGAATTGCACCGGCTTGTGCCGCAGGCATCAGAACGGATGCTGGTACGGTCTTTGCGAGAACTGGAACAAGATCACTTAATACAGCGCAAAGTTTACAAACAGGTGCCGGCCCGGGTCGAGTATGCGCTAACCGCGGATGGCGAATCTTTGATCCCGGTGCTTAGCATGATGAGTGTTTGGGGTAACGAACGGAAGNACGCGTGAGATCAATCAGCGCAACNGCAATACTGGTGAATGTATTTTCGGGTCTTAATTTCGNCTGAAGTACCGCAAAAACAGCTTTTACTTACGTCTATGTCAGTAACTAACATCCGCGCATGTAGCTGTTTTTTATGGCATGGATATGTGTTCTGCGTTGTCTCGGAGTNCCGAGAATTTGAAAGCGCTCGATGTGGGGGAATTTAGCAATCCTTACATGGATTGTTCCAGCACAGATACANTGATTTTTATGGAGAATACTCATGTCAAACAGTGAAATTATCGCAACATATTTTAAAGCTATTCAAACAGGGGATCTCGCCAAACTTGGCGCGTTGGTGGCCGCAGATGTGATTTGGCANCAGCCCGGTGACAATCAGTTTTCCGGCACCCATACTGGCGCNGAGGCNGTCTTCGCAATGATCGGTAGCATGATGGAAGCGTCGGCCGGCACGTTCAAGATCGATTTAGTCAAAGACATTATGGTTAATGGGGCAGAGGTTGCTGCGACCATCGATTTTTCTGGCCAGCGCAATGGCACAGAGATGGCGCTTGGCGGNGTNGATGTCTTTACNGTGAAAAATGGCCAGATTGCCGAAGTCTGGTTATACTCTAGTGATCAAGCTGCAGAAGATGCCTTCTGGGGTAAGTCCTAAACCGCAGACATGGTGCAGGCTCATTCAGGTCTGCACTATCGTCCAGNTCTGCACCAAGTCAATTTCTGCCGAGAACGACATTGTAATTATTCGGATTGAAAAGCGACGGCGCTCCTCACCGCGGGTGCCGGCAGCGNAGTTAAACGTTGGCTTTTAGAAAATCTNGCNCGTTTTATGCTGGAATTCGTTTTATGCGTCGAAGGCTATCAAACCCCGACGGACGTTTCGGCAGGGTNATTCTCTGAGCGCGTCAGGCTTGATTTTCGGCCTTATCAAGTTTTTCCAGCGCGGTCATCCACAGTGTTTCGGCGCGCTCAAGTGCGGTCATAACTTCGCTGTATTTCTTCTGCCAAACTTCGCTCTCGACAATTTTCTCCGGTTGATACATGGCCGGATCACCAAGCTTTTTGGCGAGTTTGTCGCGCATTTCGTTCAGTTTCGTCACCCGCGCCTCGCAGGTGCGGACCTCGCCGCGCAGCCCCAAAATTTGATCCCGAGACGGGCGCGGTTTGTCCTTTTTACCGCCTGCCTTGGATTTAGCCTCGGGCTTGTTGCTGGTGAGCAGCATTTTTCGGTACGCTTCAAGGTCGTCCTCATAGGGCATTACAGCGCCATCTTTGATCAGCCAAAGCCTGTCGGCCACAAGCGACAGCAAATGCATGTCGTGGCTGACCAGTATCACAGCGCCGGAATAGCCGGTTAACGCCTCGACCAGCGCCTCTCGGCTTTCAATGTCGAGGTGGTTGGTCGGCTCATCCAAGATCAACATATGCGGCGCGTCCAATGTGGCCAGCAAAAGGGAAAGCCGCGCTTTTTGCCCCCCCGACAAGCGCCCGACCGGGGTTTCAGCCTGATCGGGTCCCAAGCCAAAACCGGCCAATTGTGCGCGCAGTTTTGATTGCATCGTACCGGGGCGTTCGCGTTGCAAATGCTGCAGCGGTGTTTCGTCGATGTACAACTCGTCGACCTGATGCTGGGCAAAATAGCCAATACGCAGCTTGGACGAGCGCGTCAGCTTGCCGGCCATACACGGCAGGCGATCTGACAGTAGCTTGGACAGGGTCGACTTGCCCTGACCGTTTTTGCCCAAAAGGGCGATCCGGTCGTCTTGGTCAATCCGCAGATCAAGACGCTTTAGAACTGCGGTGCCGTTATAGCCGACCTCGCCGCCCTCGATACGAATGATCGGCGGCGACAGTTCTTCGGGTTCGGGAAAGGTGAACACCCGACGCGCGGCCTCTTCGGGGGCAGCAATCATATCCATCCGCTCGATCATCTTCAGACGGGCTTGGGCCTGCTTGGCCTTTGAGGCTTTGGCGCGAAACCGGTCGACAAAGGATTGCAAATGGGCTTTGCGGGCGTCTTGCTTTTTGGCCAGAGAGGCCTGCATGGCCCGGCGTTCGGCGCGTTGCCGGGCGAACTGGTCATAGGGGCCNGTGTAATAGGTCAGCTTTTTGTCTTCGAGATGCAGAATCGCCCCAACAGAACGGTTCAGCAGCGCGCGGTCATGGCTGATAATGATTACCGTATGGGGGTATTTGACCAGATAGTTTTCCAGCCAGAGCGCCCCCTCTAGATCAAGATAGTTGGTTGGTTCGTCAAGCAACAACAGATCGGGTTGGGCAAACAGCACTGCGGCCAGCGCAACGCGCATGCGCCAGCCCCCCGAAAAGCCGCTGCAGGGCATGCGTTGTTCGGCGGCATCAAAGCCCAATCCTTTNAGAATACTCGAGGCGCGCCCCTCGGCCGACCAGGCATTGATGTCGGCCAGACGGGTTTGAATTTCGGCAATTCTAGCCCCGTCACTGGCGGTTTCCGCCTCCAGCAAAAGTGCAGCACGTTCGGTGTCTGCTGCCAGCACGGTGTCCAACAGACTGACCTCGGAGGAGGGCGCCTCTTGCGAGACCCCGCCAATGCGGGCTCGGCTGGGCAGCGAAATTGCGCCGCCCTCNANGGCTAGATCCCCTCGGATCAAATGAAACAGCGTGGTTTTTCCAGCTCCGTTGCGGCCGATCAAGCCAACCTTGTGACCGGTTGGGATCATGGCGCTGGCGGTGTCTAAAAGCGGTCGGCCTTCGACTGAGTAAGAGATATCTTCAATTTTTAACATGCGGGGCGTCTAGCAGAGCCAGCGCAGCGCCGCCAGCGGTCAATTCAGGTTTTGGCCAGCTTTTAGCACGCTTTCGTGCCCAACTTGTATTTTTGCTTTCTCATCGGCACTCTGACGGCATTTAAACCAAGTGATTCCAGCTATGATGCTCATACGTCCCTCTGTTTCTAAAGATGCCTCAAGCCTCGCGCTTTTGTCTCTTGAGGTCTGGTCGACGACCTATCTTCGCCGCGGTATCAATGCTTTTTTTGCCGAGTATGCTTTGGAAGAATTTTCCAGACCTGGCTTTGAAGCGGTGCTGTGTGATCCTTTTGAAATTCTTCTTGTGGCTGAGAAANATAGGTTGGTACAGGGCTATATCCGTTTGGCTCTGAACAGTAATTGCGGCCTTGAGGGCACGGGTGTGGCTGAGATAAAAACGCTTTATGTCAGGCCGCGGCATCATCATCGGGGTATCGGCAAGGCTTTGTTGCGCGCTGGTCTGTCGGCGCTAGAGGCCGCGGGCCACACCAGCCCGTGGTTAANGGTGAATGCCCAAAACCAAGAGGCGATGGGGTTTTACACTGCCCAAGGGTTTGAACGGGTTGGCAAACGTAACTTTTGCATCGGCGATGCGCAATTTTTAAACTATATTCTGTCCTACACCGGGTAACGGTTCTACGCGTACCACAAGGCTTTGCACGACGGATAACAAGGCACTTTTCAATTGGCAAACCTCGTGTTAGTGGGCAGAGAAATTTCCGTCTGGCACATCGGGTGCCGGCATTAAAAAAGGATCAAGGCACATGGCCGTCGAACGTACCCTCAGCATCATTAAACCAGACGCAACCAACCGCAATCTGACCGGCAAAATCAACGCCAAGTTCGAAGAGGCTGGATTGCGTATTGCGGCGCAAAAGCGCGTGCACCTGACCATGGCGCAAGCGGGCGTGTTTTATGCCGAGCATGCTGAGCGTCCGTTTTATGGCGAGCTGTGCGAGTTTATGGCCTCTGCGCCGGTTGTGCTGCAGGTTCTCGAAGGAGAGGGCGCAATTGCCAAAAATCGCGAAGTCATGGGCGCTACCAATCCGGCAGATGCTGCTGCGGGCACTGTGCGGGCGGAATTTGCGCAGTCAGTTGGCGAGAACTCGGTGCACGGCTCCGATAGCCCTGAAAGTGCCGCACGTGAGATTGCTTATTTCTTCTCGGGCCTTGAACTGGTTGGTTAAGCGCCTGACTTTATAACGCCGATTTTATCAAGGGCTGCGTCCAAACTGGCGCGGCCCTNGTCGTATTTGCGGGCCTTTAAAGTGTCAAAACGTGCCCGTAATGCCAGTTTCTCAGCGCCCTTGCAATCGTTCCACGGCCGCCCCTGTAATCCCATCACCAGAACATAATAGCCGATGAAATGCGGTTGAGTGCCGGTTTCCAGCAATTTCGCATAGGCCGCATCCGCGCCCAAGGCGCGCAGNGTCTCGGCCGAAGCAATACCTGCGCGCGCGCAGGCCTGCTCGAAGGCGGGCCCCAAGTTGCGGATCGAAGAGACGGGTGTTGACATCGGGGTAGACGTTCTTTGAAAAACTGTCGGGACTTTAGCTCGTCGCTATCCATATGGCAAATGCTGGATAGGGTGACTTTGCCAAAAGGGGTTGGCAGAACGGGCGTAATTTGTTAAAGAACCAACATGAAGATAGAAACCTGCATAGAGATTTGCATTTACCGCTGATAGAGCTGCGCGGGTTTCACTTTTCCGTTTCCGAACCGAATTGACTTTGATACGCCCGCAGCGCGACCGCACGCGAGGGAGACCCAATGGCGCAGATCAAACTTCACAACACGAAAACCCGGCAAAAAGAGATTTTCGAGCCGATCGATGCGGCCAATGTCCGGTTGTACCTTTGTGGCCCGACGGTCTACGACCGCGCTCATATCGGCAATGCGCGCAATGTGATCATGTTTGATGTGCTCTATCGGTTGCTGCGCCACAGCTATGGGGATGACCATGTCACCTATGTGCGAAATTTCACCGATGTGGATGACAAAATTAACGCCCGCGCTCAGGGCAGCGGGCGCAGCATTGGCGAGATTACCGCCGAGACGATAGGGTGGTACCTGGACGATATGGCAGCGTTGGGAAACCTCGAGCCGGATCATATGCCGCGCGCGACGCAATACATCCCGCAGATGGTGAGTATGATTGCGGATCTGATTGCCCGAAATCATGCCTATGCCGCCGATGGCCACGTGCTGTTTGCGGTCGATAGCTATGCTGATTATGGTGCTTTGTCTGGGCGATCGTTAGACGATATGATTGCCGGCGCCCGCGTTGAGGTGGCACCTTATAAGCGCAACCCGATGGATTTTGTGTTGTGGAAGCCGTCGGATTCGGTGGCGCCGGGGTGGAACAGTCCTTGGGGCTATGGCAGGCCGGGCTGGCACATCGAATGCTCTGCAATGGCGTATGAACTGTTGGGACCGAGCTTTGACATTCATGGAGGCGGCAACGACTTGATGTTTCCACATCATGAAAACGAGCTTGCACAAAGTTGTTGCGCGGTGCCGGATGGTGGGTTTGCAAATGTTTGGTTGCACAACGAAATGCTGCAGGTCGAAGGCAAGAAAATGTCGAAATCGCTGGGTAATTTCTTTACGGTGCGCGATTTGCTGGACCGAGGTGTGTCGGGCGAAGTGATCCGCTTTGTCTTTCTGTCGACGCATTATGGCAAGCCAATGGATTGGACCGCGCAAAAAGCCCAAGACGCCGAGAAAACGCTGCGTAAATGGCGGACGCTTTCGGCGGGCATCGAACCCGCCTCTTGCGCGGCCCCCGATGTGTTGGCCTGTTTGTCAGATGATTTGAATACGGCCGGTGCCATTGGCGTGTTGCATCAGTTGGCGGCGCAGGGAGATGCTGCAGAGCTGTTGGCCGGTGCCAGAATCATGGGGTTGTTATTGCCGCAGATGGGGGATTGGGCCACAACCGTGGATGTGGATTTAAGCGCTTTTGCCGCGGCTTTGGAAACAGCGCGGGTTGCGGCGATGAAAAGCAAGGATTTTTCACAAGTGGACCAGATGAAAGCCATGCTTACGGGCGCAGGGGTCGAAGTGCGGATGAGCAAGGCCGGGGTTGACCTTTTGCCAAGTGCTGGATTTGATGCCACAAAACTGGAGCCGTCGCCATGAGTAAAGATCGTCTGTACATCTACGATACCACCCTGCGCGATGGCCAACAAACGCAAGGTGTGCAGTTTTCCCTCGCTGAAAAAAAACAAATTGCCACGGCTTTAGATGCGCTCGGGGTGGATTATATCGAAGGTGGCTGGCCCGGTGCCAATCCGGTAGATAGCGAGTTTTTTAACAGCAAAATGCCGCTGCGGTCGACCTTTACCGCTTTTGGCATGACCAAACGGTCCGGACGCTCGGCCGAAAATGATGATGTGCTGAATGCGGTGGTCAATGTGGCGACCCCGGCGGTCTGTCTGGTCGGCAAAACGCATGATTTTCACGTTGAGACGGCGCTGGGCATTGCGCTGGCGGAAAACACTGAAAATATCGCGCGTTCTATAGAATATTTAGTGGCAAAGGGTCGCGAGGCGCTGTTTGATGCTGAACATTTCTTTGACGGCTATAAAGCCAATCCGGCTTACGCAATTGAGAGCCTGCGCGCGGCCTATGATGCCGGGGCGCGCTGGGTTGTGCTGTGTGATACCAACGGCGGTGTTCTGCCCGCTGAAGTGGGTCAGATTGTTAAAGAGGTTATTGCCGGGGGCATTGCCGGTGACCGACTGGGTATTCACACGCATAATGACACAGAAAACGCCGTCGCCAATACGCTGGCCGCCGTGGATGCCGGCGCGCGGCAAATTCAAGGGACGCTCAACGGATTGGGCGAGCGGTGCGGCAATGCCAACCTGACATCGCTTTTGCCGATCTTGTGTTTGAAAGATCGCTATAAATCGCACTATGACGTTGGGATCACGCCTGCTGCACTGGCAGATCTGAAACGCGCCTCGCGCCTCTTGGATGATATTTTGAACCGGGTTCCCGCCGCGCAGGCGCCGTTCGTCGGGACCAGCGCCTTTGTCCACAAAGCCGGCCTGCATGCCAGCGCAATTTTGAAAGATCCCACGACCTATGAACATATTGACCCTGCGCTTGTCGGCAACCAGCGGGTCATTCCGATGTCCAACCAAGCCGGACAGTCCAACTTGCGTCAACGTCTGGGCGAGGCGGGTTTGGTCGTTGAAAAAGGCGATCCGGCTTTAGGACGCATTCTGGATCTGGTGAAAACCCGTGAGGCTGAGGGCTATTCTTATGATACGGCACAGGCCAGTTTCGAGGTGTTGGCGCGCCGCGAGTTGGGACTTTGTCCAGAATTTTTCGATGTGAAGCGCTATAAAGTATCGGTCGAGCGGCGCAAAAATAAATATAACCGGATGGTGTCTCTGTCCGAGGCCGTGGTCGTGGTGCGGATCAATGGCGAGAAGAAAATGTCGGTCAGTGAATCGATGGATGAACTTGGCAATGACCGCGGTCCGGTCAATGCGCTGTCCAAAGCGCTGGCCAAAGATCTGGGCCCGTATCAGAAGATGATCGATGATATGAGTTTGGTCGATTACAAGGTGCGTATCACTCAAGGTGGCACGGAAGCCGTCACGCGTGTGGTGATTGATTGCGAAGACAGCAAGGGCCGTTGCTGGTCAACCGTAGGGGTGTCAGCAAACATTGTTGACGCGAGTTTCGAGGCGCTGCTGGACGCAATAAACTGGAAACTGATCCGCGACACTGGGCAGCGGGCGTGATGTCTGGCGTGTATGCGTTGATTTTATAAACATGCTGCACTAGAATTCTGAAAAGTTTGTTACCTGAATTTATTTTATACGCGCCGTATATTGGGGCGACGGTTTGCCATGATTCAGTTGATTTTGATTTTTCTGGGCGTGTCAGTCATAGGGTTCTTTGCGCTTGCCGTGGGCCTTATCCTGTCTCAGAGGCCTCTTGCGGTTCTGGCGGGCATGCCCGAGGACGAGTTTCAAGCGGCTGCAACAGCCACGTCTGACATAGCGCCAGTGGCGGTGTCCAAAGCGCGATTGCGCGACGGGCTCGAGATCGATGTGCGCCAGTTGTCTGCAAATGGCATAGACCCGCCTTTGCTGATATTGCTGCATGGCTCAGGTTGGTATGGCCAGCAGTTTGACGCGCTGTTGCCCGCGCTTGCCAAGCATGCCGATGTTATCGCGCCAGATCTGCGCGGGCACGGCCCTCAGGCGAAACTTAGGGGCGATGTTGCCTATATCGGGCAGCTTGAGGACGATATCGCGGACCTTATCGATCTTTATGCGCGCCCTGAACAAAAAATTGTTTTGGCCGGACACAGTTCCGGTGGTGGGCTGGCGATCCGGTTTTTGGCCGGGGCACATGGGGATAGGGTGACATCCGCAATCCTTTTGGCACCTTTTCTAAAATATAATGCGCCGACGATGCGGCCTAACGCCGGAGGGTGGTCGCGGCCGCTGGTGCGTCGGTTCATCGGCCTGTCGCTGCTAAACGCTGTTGGCGTCACCGTGTTAAACCATCTGACGGTTTTGCAGTTCGCCTTTCCAGAATTCGTGTTGAACACTGTGCATAAAGTTGCGTTGACCCGTTCTTATACATACCGAATGAATTTGTCATATGAACCCCGCAGCGATTATCTTTCTGATATTGCGGCACTGCCGCGATTTGATCTTATTGTTGGGCAGGATGACAAGTTTTTTATTGCAGACGCTTTTAAGCCTTTGATGCGTGCGGTCACTGACAAGGGACAATATCACATGATCCAAACCCGAGGTCATTTGAATCTTCTTTATGCGCCTGAGACGCTGCAGATCATTAAGCGCCATCTTGCTACTGGATAAAAAATGGTCGAATAGAAAAGCGCTCATGTCGTGTGCGGGTTTTGATTGGTAAGTGACCGCAATTGACCTGGTTTGGTTTTATGAGATGTGTCTCAAAGTTTTATATTGTTATTAGGAGCCACGCTGAATTCTTCAAGCGACTGTCGTCAAACGCTATTTTACGGTTGTCAAAGAACTTTGAGCGCCTCTTTGGGACGAGCAGCAGCCCCAAGGGCCTATTTACAAGCGCCATTTACTGGCTTGCAGTCCGAGAAGAAATTTTTGACGTTACTTCTGTCATCTTTTGGACCTAAAAAGGCATAGGTTAGCCCCGCAATAATGGTCAAAGTGATAACTGCTTGAATAATTTTCCCGCGATGTTGATCCATAAATGAAACTGGATCTTCATCTTGATCAGGAGTATTCTGATGATCAAGAGCCATTTCAAACCTCCCAATTCCTAAGTTATAAGTNTNTACCGCATTATAATATCATAATTTAAAATATAAAAAAAGTAATTTTGTTACTGACACTTCAATCAAGGTTTTGGTCTGCGGATTATGGATCTGAAAGTTTTTGTATCAAGACGAAATGACATTTGCCAAATTGTTTTAATGATCCAAACCCTACAGGGTTCAGGCAGAATTTCAGGCGCAAGTTCCGCGGATATGCAAGCACAATGGGCGGGGCGTGCTGTGTCCATTCAGGTAGGTTGCGCCATGCGCTCTTGTCCTATCTTGTAGGCTCAAATCACCTCTACACAAACCTTAGTATGTACCCTATAGTGTCGTGGGGTGGTTTACTGTCCCGGGAATTATGACGTCACACCCAAAAACAAGATAAGTGGATTTGCCATGCGCTGCCCGTTTTGTGGAAATATAGACACTCAGGTCAAAGATTCGCGTCCGGCCGAAGATCATGTTTCGATCAGAAGGAGGCGGAATTGTGCGGCATGTGGTGGCCGTTTTACCACCTATGAAAGGGTACAACTCCGTGATCTGGTAGTCATTAAAACCAATGGCCGGCGCGAGGATTTTGATCGTGGCAAGCTTGAGCGTTCGATCCGGATTGCGCTGCAAAAGCGTCCGGTTGAACATGACAGAATGGATCAAATGATTTCCGGTATTGTGCGTAGGTTGGAATCTATGGGCGAGACAGATGTTGGCTCCAAGCAGATTGGCGAAATTGTTATGGAAGCCTTGGCAAGGATTGACACGGTGGCCTATGTGCGGTTCGCAAGTGTCTATAAAAACTTTCAGGCTGCTGATGATTTTGATAAATTTGTCAGTGAGTTGCGACCTGTTATTCCCAAAGAAACGTGAGCGATCCAGACCACCGCTTTATGCGCGCAGCACTGGCGTTGGGGCGCAGAGGTCAGGGTCAAACCTGGCCTAACCCTGCGGTTGGCTGTGTTATTGTGCGTGGCGCGCGCATCGTTGGGCGCGGTTGGACCCAGCCGGGGGGAAGACCGCATGCTGAAGTCTTGGCGCTGGCGCAGGCCGGAGCGTTGGCCAAAGGGGCCACTGTTTATGTGACGCTCGAGCCCTGCGCCCATGTGGGAAAAACGCCGCCCTGCGCAACGGCTTTGATAACGGCAGGCGTTTCGCGGGTTGTCGCGGCAATAGAAGACAGCGATGTGCGGGTGTCTGGCAAAGGGTTCGCGATGCTGCGAGCGGCGGGTATTGCCGTCACCACCGGTGTTTTGGCACAGTCTGCGGCACAGGATCACGCGGGATTTTTTCTCAAAACCGGCCTTGGACGGCCATGGGTAACCTTGAAGCTGGCAAACAGCTTTGACGGACGGATTGCCACGGCCTCGGGCGAGAGCCGCTGGATAACCGGCCCCGAGGCGCGGCGTGCTGTCCATAGCATGCGGATGCGCCACGATGCGGTGATGGTAGGTGGTGGCACAGCCCGCTCTGATGATCCGGATTTGACCATTCGCGGGTTGGGTACGGTGCCACAACCTGTGCGGATTGTGGTGTCGCGGCGGCTCGATTTGCCCTTGATGGGGCGGTTGGCGCGCTCGGCACAGCAGGTTCCGGTCTGGATTTGCCACGGTCGGGATGCCGATGCTGATCTGTGTTCGGCCTGGTCCGGTCTTGGCGCGCGCTTGATTGCTTGTCCACAAAGCGCTGGCCAGATGGATATGGGCGGCGTGCTCCAGGCTTTGGGCCAGCAAGGGATGACACGCATTTTTTGCGAGGGGGGGGCTGCGCTCTCTGCATCGTTGTTGCTGAATGACCTGGTGGATGAGATTGTTGGGTTCACCGCCGGATTGGTGCTGGGGGCAGAGGGCTGGCCGGCATTGGGGGCAATGGGGTATGACCGACTGGCAGATGCTGCGCGGTTTGACTTATACGACACAAAATCGGTTGGGGGGGATGTATTGCACCGTTGGCGGCGCTCATCGCCAGAGCGAGGCGTGGCTGGCCCAGAGACCCTGTAGCTTTGATAATACACGGTTTATTGGGCTGTGACCCGCGGCCTCGCTGTCCTGCAGCCGCTCGATAACCACTTCTACCGGGCAGGGCAGGCGGGTTACCGGATCAAAATAGCGGGGATAGGCAATCAGTGTCGCATAGAGCAGCCCCAAAAGGTCGGGCCTTGCCACGCGGCGGGTCGGGGGTTGGCCCAGATCATGGGTTAACCCCCAACCGGCATAGAATGGCGCCCCATAGGTCACAACACGCTTGTTGCGCAGCAGCGCTTCGAACCCTAACAGCGACGTCATAGTCCAGACTTCGTCGACCTGGGTAAGCAGCGTGCCTGGATTTATATTGGTAAGTACGCGATCTGCCAATACCGCACTCTGCCGGTCCGAAACAACGCCACGGCGCAATCCAGCCTCGACATCGGGGTGCGGTTTATAGAGCAAAATGGCATCTGGGTTGGCGCGCCGCACTGCAGTCAGCAGTGCCAGATTGGTTTTGATCTGGCCGGTGGCGGTGAGGATAGAGGCGTCGTCTTCGACTTGTCCTGGCACCAGAATTCGCCGCGTACCGGTGATGTTGGGGGCGGTTTTCCCTGTGTTATATTTGGTCAAGCCCGTCGTGGTGATCTGTTGGTGCAGACGCTCTGCGCGGGTGATTTGGTCAGGGCGCAGAGTAACAGCATTGGCAACCATCTGTTCCAACTGACTGGGTTTGCGTGGATCGTAATAGATGCCCAACCGGTCTGTCACCAAAGATAGGGGCGGGATCAACGTTGCACCCAAACCCCGTGAGCGCAAAAAACCGTCTTCGACCCGGACAGCGGGGGAGGCGAGGTCTTTATCGGCGCTGGCCCAGACCATCAGATTGCGCTGCTTTCGCATGCTTGCGCGGCGGGCTTTGGCAAGATCGTTCTGGAAGATAAGCCGCTTTGATCGCCCGAAGATAGATTGCAGATGTGGTCGTTTCCAAAGGCGCATCCCACAGGCCACCCAACCGCGGTGATCGTCGCGCCAGGCGCGACTTTGGGCCTCTAGGGTGTCGAGAACATCTTCCAATGCGCACAGTTGGTCTCGGTAGGGGTCGTACCAGATCGGATAGAGGATCATTGCGGCGGCAAACAGCTGTGCGCGGCTCAGGCAGCGGGTCCGGCCGGTGAGCGGTCTGCGATCTTTGCTCAACCCCCACCCGGCATAAAACGGTTGGCCGAAAACATGCGGTTTATGTCCTGCTAGAATGGCTTCAAAACCCATCTGGGATGACATCGTATAGACGGCTATAGCCCCCTCAAACAGCTTCCAGGGTGAGATGGGGGTGGTTAGCAGCCGAATAGTGTCGGTTTCATCTGCAGCGCTGAAATAACCACGACGAAGTCCCATGATTGTTTCGGCATGGCTTTTAATGAGAATATTTGCGCCGGGGTGCTCGCGTCTGGCGCTGGCAAGCATGTCCTGAAACTCGGTCTTTCCCACACCGCTTGCGCGGATTGCCGCGTCGCCAAATGTTTGATCAATGACCAGAACGTACCTGGTGGCTGGTGGCGATTGGGTTAAATCAAATGCATTATATTTTGAGATATGATTGTGACGTATGCGCACGATTGCCTGTTCGGCCCGCCGAAGTAGATCAGCATCATCCAGCGGATCATAGCGGAGCATATTCTCAAGGTCACAGGGGTGAGAAGCGTCGAAATGGCATCCAGAACGGTCGAGGATCAGACCTAGGGGCGGATCCCCGGCGCGTCCCGGTTGCACTGACCTGAGAAAGGCATCCTCCACCCTTAACAGCCCCACTTGGCGCTTTTTCGCCATCCATTGACCACGATACTGGTTTGGGCTTTGCCCCCAGACCGCCACCAGATCCCCGGGATTCGGCAGGCCCAGTGTTAATTTGTAGCCAGCCAGCGACATAATGCGCCGCAACTGCTTTTGATGCAGAAATCCGCCATTGTAGTAAAACAGTTTGCGGGCTGTGGTCATAGGTTTGACAATGAGGCGCGCCCCGTCCCGATACTGGTTGCTAATTGCCGGTTGCGGTCGCATTCACGGTATTGATTGCTGTCAGAGAGCCGGTCAGAGCCGCGATTGTTTTGCTCCATTGTGTGAATGGAGCCTCGGTGACGTAAATTGTGTCATTGTCGCGCACCATGAACTCGCGGGCAATAAAAATACCGTTTGGTTGTGTGAGGTCCAAGACATAGACCATGCGCTGTGCGCCTTTTAAATCACTGCGGGCCAGCAAGCTATTTGCAATACGCGCACGCTCACTTCTGAGGATGAAAACCCCTGTTGGGTCCGAAATATCGGTGCGCAGGCCGCCAAGTTGAGCTAAGGCCTCGATCGCAGTAAGCGACTGGACTTCGAACTTGACGCGGGCTTGAGTGCCGGTGGCGCCCAGCGCGGTGAACGATCGCGTATCCTCTTCGACCAAGATTCGGTCTCCCGCTCGCAAAGCGACATCCAATCCGGGTTTGTCGTATAAATCCTGTAGCCAGATTTTGCCTTTTCTGTTGCCGCGGATCAGTTTGATCTGGGCGATTTCGGGAGAAATGGTGACCCCACCCGCTGCGGCAATCATCGCGCTAAGCGTGCGTGTTGGGCGTTCAATCGGATAGATCCCCTGTGCACTGACGGCCCCCAGTAACGATACAGTCGCACCGTCGCCTGCTATCCGGCGGACCTCAACCTGCGGGTCTGGGGTCTGTTCTTTAAGCGCGTCGGTTATGATCTTTCGAATTGATTCCGGGGTGTTGCCCGCAGCTTGAATCCGTCCTGCATAGGGGACAAAAATATATCCTTCACCATCGACCTGAACGGTTTGTAGCGTGGTGGGTCCCATTTCGCCGAGCAACTGGTCTTGAACATTTTCCCAGATGGTCAATCCAAGCGTATCACCCGCGCGGATCATATCAGCGCCCACCTTGGAGAGGGTTTTAAAATGGCTGGCAAAGCCGGAACTTGGTTTTATGGCGGTTTTTTGATTTACGATTGCAGTGACGGGTATGACCCAAGCCGGACCACTGGACGCCTGGCCGCCTGAATAGATTTGTTGTTTGTTGGGTCCTGTACTGGGCAGGCCACATCCGATCAAGATACTTGCGAATGCAATCAAGCCAGTCACTCTTCTGAGCTTTTGAAAAAGTTTCGTATTCACGGCTCTATCTCCTTGATCTGTGTTGAATGAGTGGCACCGCCTTTTGGCGTAGGACTTAGATGGGATGCGGTCCGGTGGGTCATGCGCCAACCGCCTGCAAATATTGTCTGGGTGGTGCGTTTCCGGAGGCGAGGGCCTCATATGGGTCCTGATGAGACAGCATCATATCCACCACCACGCGAATGAGCTGTCGCCGCGCTTTTCTGGAATAAAAGCCGCCTGCGATTTGTGATGTTTCCAGTAGATAGCGCCGGAACATATGATAGGCTTGGGTGTCAGGTCGGCGCGGGGCAGCAAAAAAATCACTTATTTCCTGTGAAGAGGTAAACTCGGCCTTTGCATAGACGGCGTCACCAAACAGTTTCAGCGGGATGCCGCGCCACAATGCCTGTTGTCCGGCGGTTGAGTTGACGGTGACAGCGCTGCGGGCCTGTCGTAAAATTTTTGCCAGCTTGCCGCCCTCAATATAGCGCAGGCGGTCTTTGATCTGGTGCTTTTCGGCCAGATTTTTTAGCATGGCCGACAGGGCTGCACCATTTTGTTCCAACGGGTGCGCTTTGACCACCAGTTGGTGATGCCCGGGCGCCCCTTGGGCAAAGCCGCAGAGCACTTGATCAAGAAACTCGGCATTGTTGGCAAAAGGGGAATGCGCTTGCAGTGCGCTGTCATGTTGTAATTGCAACAAAACCAAATGGTAGGGAACGCCAGAGGCTTGTATCCGTCGCGTTGCCAATCCACGGCGGATAAAGCTTACCGGCATCAAGAATAATTTTCGCAGATGTTGCCGGAACTCATCCCGAACCCGGTTAGGCCGATGATGTTGAAAATTTGGATAGGCCCGATTGAGAAACAAAACAAAGAAATGATAGAGCGCCCCATAGAACATATGGTGCCGCATCTCGCCCCAATGGGCGGGGGCTGCGGGTTCATCAAGAGAGCCGGTCTTAAGCGCCTCGGACATATCCGAGAGCTGCATGGCCATAAGTTTGGAATGGCCATTGCTGCCGCCCCGCTCATAGGTCACCCAATAGGGCCGCAAATAACCTTCTTCAAAGACATGTACCTGCAGATTGAATTGGCGGGCGCCTTGGATCGCAAGCGCGTGGACTGGTCTTATATCCCCATACAAAACCAAGTCGGTGACAGATTTTTCGCGCACGAGCCTCGCAAACGCATCTGGCCAGTCGCTGACGGTTTCGCGATAGGCGCAATAGCGGTCCTGTCGAGACCAGAAAACCCGGTCACCGGCATTAAAACCGACACGCCAAATCTCGGCGCCGGCATGGGTTAGCATCTTGGCCAAAAGGTTAAAAAACGGTCCATGTGGACCCTGTAGAAACATAAATACGCGTTTGTCGGAGGGGATATTGCTCACCAGTTAAAAATACCTCATATGTGGTCAAACCATTAGGCGTAGTCTTGGCTGCAATGTGGCGAGAATATGGCATTCTTGTGGGATTTTTTGTGTCAGAGGTACAAGCGAAGGGGGCGAGGGCGTGTTTACCGGAATTATCACTGATATCGGGCGGGTAACCCGGTTGGAACAGCGCGGTGATTTGCGCGCGACGATCCAGACTGGATACGACACAGGCTCGATCGATATTGGAGCATCAATCGCTTGCGATGGTGTCTGCCTCACCGTGATTGCATTGAGCCGTGACAGTTTTGACGTCGAAATCAGCGCCGAGACTGTGTCTAAGACCAGCGTTGCGGGGTGGACCGATGGCAGCCGGTTAAATCTGGAACGGGCATTGAAGGTCGGGGATGAACTGGGCGGTCATATTGTGTCAGGTCATGTCGACGGGGTCGCCAAAGTGACGCTTGTTGAAGATGAGGGTGACAGCACACGGGTGCTGTTGCAGGTGCCCGAGACGTTGGCGCGCTTTGTTGCGCCCAAAGGCTCGGTGGCACTAAACGGGACCTCGCTGACGGTCAATGAGGTCAACGGAACCACGTTCGGTGTCAATTTTATCCCGCATACAAAAACGGTGACCACTTGGGGTGACGTGTCCGAGGGGGATGACGTCAATCTCGAGATAGATACGTTGGCCCGCTATGTGGCACGACTGCGCGAATTTGACTGACACGGTGTCGGAGGGCGCAGGTTTGCCGGGTGTTTGGTGAAATGGTGATCTCATGTCGTGNGCCCGGCGAGAAAGCGTCGTCTCAGCATTTATCCGATATTACCCAAGCTTTAATTGCGCGACCTGACAAGAAAAAGGAGCGATCGATCTTATCCGGNTCGTTGTGGTAACGCCTTTATGATNTGTGTCTCAGCATGTAGCGTGACTTCCAAATGNATATGAACCTGAAATTTAAATGAAACTGACTATAAGGGTCCAATTGGTCGGTCACAAAATCAAAAAGGCCAGAGAAACCGTCTATAAGGCCTGTCCTGATAGAAGTGCGATGTGTGATTTCCACAGTCTTAAGATTGTAAGTCAATCGCAGCTTTCCAATTTAGGATCGTAACAACTGGAATGTTCGGGCCCACGTTTATTGTTCTCTGTTTCAAAAATGGTGCGGTTTGTTTTTCAAAGTTCCAGATGTAGGATGAAAACTCTCGGTCAGGTGGTTTTCCTGGACAAGGGTCAGGCATTCCGGCGCGTGTGTGTCCACACTCAAAAAGCCTCTTTCCGAGGCCCCAGAAACACCGCCATCTGGGCATGCGACTCCATGTGATCAGATGCGCTTTTGGAAACCTAATATCGGCAGTTGATGAGCCAGTGCCATCTTGAGTCCGGCGAACTTGGCGAACCGATTATTATATAAGATATCTCTGTTCACGTTTGTCGCGTTGTTGCCACCCTGGCGTCTACCGTGCAAGTCCATCGCGCGATTGATAGGGCCGTGTGTATCGCTTAGCCAGATTTAAAGCCAATATGGTCTTGCTGCCCCCTGAACCGCCACTAACCAGAACGTGACGCGCATATTGAAGTATATCTTTTGCGTGGGATATTGAAGTCGCTGTCGCTTTGACAACTCTGTGGATCACTCGGCCTGCCGGCGCAGGGCGGGCAGGCCGATCCCTGTGGCCTCAAAGCCGCCATCACAGGCGATCAGCTGGCCGGTGACGAAACTGGCTTTTTCTGATGCCAGAAAGCTGATTACCTCGGCAATCTCGTCTTCGCTCCCATAGCGGTTTAGCGGAATGGCATCGTGATAGGCGGCGATAATCTCGTCGCTGTGCACCGCCATTGCCAGCTTGGTGCGGACTGGGCCAGGGGCAACACAGTTGGCCCGAATTCCAAACTCGCCCAATTCTACCGCTTGTTGTTGGGTCAGATGGATTACGGCGGCCTTCGAGGTGCCATAGGCCACACGCAGCGTCGAGGCGCGCAGTCCCGAGATCGAGGCAATATTGACGATGGCGCCGCGGCTGGATTTTAACGCTGGCAGCAGGGCTTGCGAACACAAAAAAACCCCATCGAGATTGGTTTCCATCACCCGCCGCCAGCGTTGAAAATCTGTGTCCTCAAGGGGGCCAAAATCTGCCACACCGGCGTTGTTGATCAAAACATCAACCCGCCCCAGTTTTGCGGTCATCTCTGCGGCCATCTGATCGACCTGATCGGGTTGCGACACATCGCACAGACAGGGCAGGGACCCGGGCAAGGCGTTGGTTGCTTCGGCAAGGGCGTCCGCGTCGCGGTCGATCAATGCAACTTTGAGGCCCTGAGCCTGCAGGATCCGGGCGGTGGCCTGTCCGATTCCCCGGGCGGCGCCAGTGATGATAGCAGTTCTCGTTGGCATGACGGTCCTCAAGTTGTTGTCTTGCCAGAACAACTTAAAGATTTGTATCAATTAGAAAAGCCCCAACAGATTTTTAGGTGGTTTTGTACATCTTCAGCCTTAACCGGACGTGCTTGGCGACGCTGTCGTGGCGCGGATAGCGGGCAGCGCCGAACCTGACACCGGGGGCCTNACGGGGATGACACCGAACCTGACACCGGGCCCGCACTGCCCCGATTTAGATGGGCACAAGAGCTGTTTAATTAGGCAATTTTTTCCAGTTTGACCGCAGCGGTAATGCCCAGNGCATGGCAGATGTCACGGGTNAGGTCGGGGCGGTTCAGCGTGTAAAAATGCAGCGTATCCACGCCTTCATCAATCAATTGCGAGCACANCTCGGTACAGACTGCGGTTGCCAAGAGATCTTCGCGGTCGTCACGCTCGGCTTTTGAGAACGCGTCGGTCAGCCAATTTGGCACTTTGGCATTACAGGCTTTGGCAAACCGCCGTGTGCCTTGCCAGTTTTCGATTGGTAAAATGCCGGGGGTGATTGGGACATTTATCCCGGCTTTGTCGCAGGCATCGCGAAAGCGCAAAAAGGTTTCGGCCTCAAAAAAGAACTGTGTCAGTGCTTCGCTTGCGCCAGCATCGATCTTGCGTTTGAGAAATTCGATATCTGCGGCCGGGCTTTCGGCTTCGGGATGGCTTTCGGGATAGGCTGCGACGCGCAGGGTGAAATCGCCACTTTGAGCCAAGGCAGAAATTAACTCAAGCGAACTTTGAAACCCCTCGGGGTGAGGTGTGAAGCCGTCCACGCCTTTTGGCGGATCACCGCGCAGTGCAACAATGTCTGAAATCCCCGCGGCCGCAAAAGATCTGGCAACCGCAACGGTCTCTTGTCGGCTGGCATTTACGCAAGTCAGATGGGCCGCAACCCGCAGACCGGAAGATTTGTGCAAGGTGCTGACCGCATCGCGGGTGAGGTCGCGGGTGGTGCCACCAGCCCCGTATGTCACCGAGATAAACCGCGGCTCTAAAGGCGCCAATACTTGTACTGTATCCCAAAGCCGGAACGAAGATTCTAAGTTTTTTGGTGGGAAAAATTCAAACGATATCTGTGGTGGGGTCATTGGCAGGTCCAATTGTAATTTCTGCCCCACTTGTGTCACAGATAAAAATATGAGACAAATTCATAAATTTCAACAAGGTTATGAGTTTGATATGAAAATGCACCTCGAATTCCGGCATTTACGCACAGTTAAGACAATCCATGAAGCGGGGGGATTGGCCAAGGCTGCGGATATATTAAATATTACCCAGTCAGCATTGAGCCATCAAATCAAAGGTCTGGAGGCTCAGGCTGGCGTTGCTTTGTTCTTGCGGCGCACCAAGCCGATGCGATTGACGTCAGCCGGTTTGCGGCTTTTGCGACTGGCTGAAAAGATATTGCCAGAGATCGACGCGGTGCAGGTCGAGTTTTCTGGTCTGCGCCAAGGCCACGCCGGACGTTTGCATATCGCGATCGAATGCCACGCGTGTTTCGAATGGCTGTTCCCGGTGCTTGAAACGTTTCGCAAGCTCTGGCCCGACGTTGATGTTGATATCCGTCCGGGACTGGCCTTTGATGCGCTGCCAGCTCTGCAGAAAGAAGAAGTTGATGTCGTGATCTCGTCAGATCCGGAAAACCTGGCGGGTGTTGAGTTTATCTCTTTGTTTGACTACGCGCCGGTTTTTGTAGCCTCGAGCAAACACCCTCTGGCTTCGAAAGACTTTATAGAGGCGCAGGATTTTCGCGGTGAGACATTGATCACCTATCCCGTAGACCGAGTGCGCTTGGATGTGTTTAGCCAGTTGCTTACCCCCGCTAAAGTCGAACCCGCCAGTCTGCGTCAGGTGGAATTAACGGCGGTGATCTTAATGCTGGTCGCCTCCAATCGTGGGGTTGCGGTACTGCCTGATTGGGTGGTGCGNGAGGTGAAATATAGTTCGGATTACACCACCCGGCCTTTGACGCAGACCGGCATAACACGCACGCTTTATGCCGCGACCCGAGGAGAAGACCTCACAAAAAAATACATCAAGGACCTCATTCACCTCGCTGGCGAAGAAGCAAAAAACCTTCAAATGGCTTGAAACCTATTTATTATATTGGTCAGTTGCCGACCTTATATCGCCTTTAAATCACCCGCCATTTGCCGGCCATCGCGGCCGTCCTGCAATTCATAGCTGACCTTCTGATTGTCGGCTAATCCGGTCAAGCCAGAACGCTCCACAGCAGAAATATGAACAAATACATCGCTGCCGCCAGTTTCCGGTGCGATAAAACCAAAGCCTTTAGTCGTGTTAAACCATTTCACGGTGCCAGTGGGCATGTTTCCGTGTCTCCCCTTTGTTGCGCTGCCGCTGAAACGCTGCAGTTTTTGTAAGGGTGCAATGAGATCAATAATATTGATCGCGTCATTCCTGCCCCTCGTAATGTGGCGATGATTGCACGGCTCTTGTAAAAATCAAGTAAAACTCTAAAGAATTTGCCCTTTGGCGATATCTTTTATATGGTATTCGCCTTTAACAGGTATTTCCTGCAGTATTTTAATGTGAAAAACGCGTAAGGTCTTGGCAAAAAGAACTATAACCGGTGTGTCAATGTCGGCAGTGTGATGCTGTTTGGATAATTTAGAGGTCTTATGAGCGCTGATTCGAGATGGCGCCTTGCGATCCGTACGTGGCGTCCTGTTCGGTGCCCGAGGGCTGATACGGCTATTTAAATTCAAATATTCGGTCCAGTGACAAGATGCCACCGCCNTTGAGAACCAAGACCAGCAAGGTGAAAATCCAAAAAGCCCGTTGGTCAAGGATGAGGCCATCGGGCAGCTTGTCAAACCATGCACCCAGAGTCGCGGGCTGCGTAATTCCGCCATGGCCATACAGGTCGGTCAGGCTTTGTATCGTGATAAACCCGATCATGCCTAAGGCGGCCACGCGCGTAGCCAAGCCCAAAACAATCAGCGCCGGCAAGACAAATTCTGCCCAGGTCCCGAACAACACCAAAATGTGGTGCCAAGTATTCAATTGGTCCGGATCATAATTGNTCAGTTCCATGGCTCTGGGCAGGATCTGAATATACGCACCGGGTGCAGGTGATAAAAACCCGAAGACCCCCGGCCCGAGTTTTGTCACGCCCGCAGTCCAGAAATAGATCAATAGACTAGTTGCAAATACGCCACGTGCCAGCAGGGGTAATAGCGGCAACAGTGCTTCAATNCTNGAAAAAATCGTGTTATTTANATCTCTAAGCATTTTAAAGCAGTCTTCTTTTATTGGCTTTAGGTATAATCTCTGACAGCACATTTTCGGACAGCAATAAGGTCAATACGGCGGCCAGATCAAAATCTGTCTGCTGGTCTTGCGCGACGCTGGCTGCCTCAAAAAAATTCAACCCCTGCTGTAGACTTTCGAATAAAGTGGCACCGCCTGGCGGTAATAAAACCGGGTGCGGGTCAAAGTTGGGCCGAACCACCAATACATCCTGCGCCTGCGCCGGTGGTTTAGGTGCGTTGGGCGTAGTGTTATATNGCCAGACGCTATATATCGGCCAACACGAACGGATCAGAAACGCGTGAGGCGCTATCCTTAGCTGTGCGAGATTCAAGGCCTCTGGTGACAGAGCCTCAAACTCTGAGGGGTGTACAAACGCACTGTCGGCTGCGTGATAAGAGCGGCGCAATGCAAGCTCAAGTCGGGCGGTATCGGCAAGATAGGGCAAGTGCTCCAACGGCTCAAAGCCTTCCAGAAAGGTTGGGAAAANGTCACCATATTGATTTATGACAGGGNTTTCTGGCGGATGTTGACGTACGAACAGGCTGGCGATATTTTTGAAATTCTGTTCTCCCAAAAGCTGTGATATGACTGGAAATCCGGTTTGTAACGCCTTGATCAAACTGTCGATGACATTGTTTCGATAGACCGAAAACCGACGAGTGGCGCCTTTGCCCATCCCATTCGTTAACCCAGCGGGCACCNGACNTTCAGGTGACANAAGCGCATTGGAAAAGCTNTGCTGNCNNTGGTTCATACGAAAACCGGGGCCAATGCGTTTGCTGCCCGATTGGCTTCTGCAGCGAGTAACGACCAATCAGGAACATCGGTATCCCATTCAACCAGCACCGGTCGAGGGCCTGTAGATGCCAACACATAATCCAACAGAGCCCACACTGGATCTGCGACGGGACACCCATGGCTGTCAATCAACAAAGGCGCGCCATATTCGTCGGCTTGTTCGTCATGGCCGCCAATATGAATTTCTGCTATATGCGCCAGCGGCAGTTGATTGATATAGCCCTGTGGGTCAAAGCCCAAATTGGTGGCTGAAATGAAAACATTATTGACATCCAGCAGCAGCCCGCAGCCGCTTTGTTTCGTGATCTGGGTCAAGAATTCCGGCTCACTTATTGTGCTGTCCTCGAAAGCAAGATAGCTGGATGGATTTTCCAATAACATCTGATAGCCCAGCGCGTTCTGGACCTGATCGATATGATTGACGATACGGGTCAGACTGTGATCTGTGTAGGGCAGTGGCAACAGATCATTGAGGAACTGATTGTCATGGCTTGACCAGGCAAGGTGCTCTGAAAAACTGGCAGGTTGCAACCAGTCGCACAGGTGTCTAAGGCGCAGCAAATGTGCGGCGTCTAAAGGCCCTTCGCCGCCAATTGACAAGCCAACGCCATGGACCGAAATTGCGAACCGCTCTGAAAGGTGGCGTAATTGTGCCAGAGGTCTGCCACCAGCACCCATATAATTCTCGGCATGAACCTCCAACCATTCCACTGGTGCTGGATTTTTCATAATGTCGTTGAAATGCTGAGGTTTATACCCCACGCCAGGAGCGCAGGGTAAAGCTGCAAAGCGAGGGGAATGATCCAACATGCGCATGTCCTTGTATTAGAGTTGCTTGCCCTCCGCGCCTGGGAGGTCTGGGAGGACAAGCAGTCTACTTACGCGGGGAGATCGCGTGGTAGAGCCGATAGAGCACCACTGCGTGCCGTGCCGTCGGCCATGGCGGGAAGCTCAATTTCTAAGCAGGTTCCGGCATTTACCAGCGCCCAAGCGTTGCCTTGATAATCGATAGATGAGGTTCCGGCACAGGTTGTTCCCGGGCCGGCGGCACAGTCGTTTTCCCCAGCCAGAGAAATACCAAAGCATTTTTCTTTCTCGCCAGAAACGGCCGTTGTTGCGTAGGNTGCAAGCGCTGTTGCGACTGCGCTTGCAATCGCGACGGTTTTCAGTGTGTGTGACATTTCTTTACTTTCTATACTAAAGTTAAATAAATATTACTCGTTTGATAATTTTTAACGAACAATTATACTTTAGTGNAATTTAAGTCAATCCTGCGAATCACAATCACGTAAAGCGAAATAAACTCCCCGTGAGGTTGGCTTTAGATTATCCGCGTTGACGCGAACTCCTGTCCGCCAGACGCCTGACCTGACGGCCGCCCCAAAGAGACGATACCATTCCGNGGTAACAGAGCTTTTNAGGTGCTTCGCACACCAAATCGACAATTTTTGCAAACAGTTCTGGCCGTATAATTACACCTGATCGGGTGGTGTGGCCTCTGTGGCGAGCGTGATAGCGGTCTCGTCCAATCCGGCCAAACGNGTCTGTTTTTCGCCCAGCCTACGGATGCTGACTGTGCGGTCTGCGACTTCTTTCATACCGCAGGCCAAGATCACCGGTACTTTGCCAAGCGAATGTTCACGCACTTTATAATTGATTTTTTCGTTACGTAAATCAGCTTCAGCGCGAATTCCCCGCGCTGTCAAGGCATCGACCACCTCTTGGCAATACGCATTGGCATCCGTCACAATCGAGGTGACAACAACTTGTCTTGGCGCCAGCCAAAACGGCAGTTTGCCGGCAGAATTTTCAATCAAAATACCGATGAAACGTTCAAAAGACCCCACACACGCGCGGTGCAGCATGACTGGGCGATGCTTGGCCCCGTCTTCGCCGATATAGGTGGCGTCCAATCGCTCTGGCAGAACAAAATCAACCTGCAATGTGCCACATTGCCAGTCACGCCCGATGGCATCGGTCAAAACGAACTCTAGCTTTGGTCCGTAGAATGCTCCTTCGCCNGGGTTTAACTCGAAGGCACAGCCCGCAGCTTCGGTCGCAGCTTTCAAGGATGCCTCTGCTTTGTCCCAAACGNTGTNATCGCCCGACCGCTGNTCAGGGCGGTCAGAGAATTTTACCGAAAAGGTCTCAAAGCCAAGGTCGCGATAGACGGTAGACAGAAAGTTGATGAACTTCTTGGTCTCAAATTCGATCTGGTCTTCCCGGCAAAAGATATGTCCGTCATCTTGTGTAAAGCCACGCACCCGCATAATCCCGTGCAGCGCGCCAGAGGGTTCATAGCGGTTACAGCTGCCAAATTCGGCCATGCGCAGCGGCAGATCGCGATAGGACTTCAGGCCTTGATTGAAGATCTGAACGTGACAAGGACAGTTCATCGGCTTTAAGGCGTTGATCGCCTTTTCGCGGGCGTGCTCTTCGTCAACTTCGACGATAAACATGTTCTCTTGGTATTTGTCCCAGTGGCCTGAAGCCTCCCAGAGTTTTCGGTCGACCACCTGTGGCGTGTTGACCTCGACATAGCCGTCACGGGTTTGTTGGCGGCGCATATAATCCTGCAAAGTGGTGTAAATGCGCCAGCCATTGGGATGCCAAAAGACCTGACCTGGGGCTTCTTCTTGCATATGAAACAGGCCCATTTCGCGCCCCAGCTTGCGGTGGTCGCGTTTGGCGGCCTCTTCGAGCATGAGCATATGGGCTTTGAGGCTTTCTTTGTTGAGAAACGCCACGCCGTAAATTCTTTGCAGCATCGCACGATTGCTATCGCCGCGCCAATAGGCTCCGGCAATCGACATCAGCTTGAACCCATCGGCCGGCACCTGACCNGTGTGTTGCAGATGNGGGCCGCGGCACAGATCCTGCCAATCGCCGTGCCAGTACATCCGCAGCGGCTCGTCGCCAGGGATCGCCTCNATCANTTCGACCTTATACGGTTCGTTCGTCTCTTGGTAATGTTGGGTCGCCGCTGATCTGCTCCATATTTCGGTGCGAATTGGATCNCGCAGATTAATAATCTCTTTCATTTTNTTCTCGATCACCCCAAGATCCTCTGGGGTAAACGGCTCGGCGCGGTCGAAATCATAATACCAACCGTCCTTAATAACNGGTCCAATNGTCACTTTCACATCGGTCCAGATCTCTTGCACGGCGCGGGCCATGATATGGGCCAGATCATGGCGCACCAACTCCAGCGCCGGTGCGCTGTCTTTCATTGTGTTGATCGCGATGCTGCTGTCACAGGTGATCGGCCACTGCAGATCCCAATGGGTATCATTAACCGTGGCACTTATCGCTTTTTTACCCAGCGAAGTGGCGATATCTGTCGCGACCTCGCCTGCAGTAATGCCGGCGTCATAGTGACGTTGATTGCCATCTGGAAGCGTAAGTGTGATCTGGGACATAGTTGTCCTCCTCGTCGTTTTGGCGCCTACCAAGCGCCCGGTTGCGGGTNTTTCGTGNNGTCGTTTTAANAGCTGTTGCACAGCGTGGCAAGGNGTAACCGCTTTGGCACCATACACTAATGCGGTTTGTTAAAAACCTAAGACGCCTGGTTTGGGGCAGATTACCAATACCGGTCATATCTTNTGACCTGAAAATCAGACCTGTAATCATCAGGATCAAACGGCNAATACGGCGACAAGCGCTTGTAAAACACAGCCTGGTGTTGTTTTTGGACGACAAACAGGAGGATGACATGGCAACACATCGTTATTTTGACACCGCTCAGGGTCGTAAGCTCGCCTATCACCACAGCGAGGGGGTTGGCCCGACAATCGTTTTCCTGAGCGGGTTTAAATCCGATATGCAGGGCACCAAAGCCGTGCATCTTGAGGCTTGGGCCAGAGGCAACGGGCGGTCTTTTCTGCGGTTTGATTATTCCGGTCACGGCCAGTCTTCGGGGGCCTTTACCGACGGGTGTATCGGTGATTGGGCCGAGGATGCGGCGGCGGCCGTGCGCCATTTGGTCAATGGACCNGTGATTTTGGTCGGTTCTTCCATGGGNGGGTGGATTGCGCTCCTGCTGGCGCAGAGATTGGAGCAGGCGAAGGTGGCTGGGATGGTGACAATCGCCGCGGCGCCGGATTTNACCGAAGACAGCATGTGGGCGGGCTTTGACGANGCACAGCGATCTGACCTGCAACGTTTGGGGCAGGTGGTGNTGCCTTCGGATTACGACGAACCCTATGTGATTACCCGCCGATTGATCGAAGACGGGCGACAGAACCTTNTGCTGCGGACGCCGCTCGCGCTGCCTTTTGCAACGCGGTTTTTGCAAGGCACTGCTGATGCGGACGTCGAGATGTCCGTGGCTCTGCGGCTGCTGGAACACGCTTCGGGGCCCGATATGCATCTGACCCTTGTCGATGGCGCAGATCACCGGTTTTCAGATGGTGCCTGTCTGGGATTGATTGAGCGGGCTGTGACTGAGGTGGCGCTTTTGGTAACGCCGTGACACCGGAGCAGGCGTTCGTGTGATCCTTCGCGTTGAGATAATGGGAAAGAGCAGAGGATGCGGACCAGCGCTGGTAACATACCGCACTGGTCAAACATTGCCAAATAAACACCACCGGCTAAACATTACTGGGCAGTTATCCCTGACACCGTTCCGTCTCAATACGGATCACAGGTCATGGAAATACTAAATAAATACATGGAAAAACTGACAATCCGGACTTGAGAAATAGTCTAATACCGGTTGTGTTAACAATTTCCCCCCGTATGGACAGTCTCACAAGCCCCGATTAGGATATTGTCCGAACGATATTTATGAGGTGAAAATGAAACTTCCCCGCACCCCTTCATTTCGGTTAGACGGCAAGCGCGCTCTAGTGACGGGGGCCTCGCGTGGCATTGGGCTTGGCTGCGCGGTTGCGCTGGCTGAAATGGGCGCTGATGTGGTCATGGTGGCACGCAGCTCTGAAACGCTTGAGGCCGCGGCGGCCACGATCAGAGCCGAGGGCATGTCGGCGCAACCGCAGGCTCTGGACGTGACCAACATAGAGGCAGTGATGGCTTTCTTTGCCGCTGCGGCTGCGTTTGATGTGCTGGTAAACTCCGCAGGCCTTGCGAGACATTCGACCGCGTTAGACACACGAGTTGATGATTTTGACGCTGTTATGGATCTGAATGTCCGTGCGGCGTATTTTCTGGCGCAACAGACAGCGCGCGGCATGCAGCACCAAGGTCAAGGGGGATCAATTATTCAAATATCAAGCCAGATGGGCCATGTCGGGGGATTAGAGCGCGCGGTGTATTGCGGCAGTAAGCATGCCATTGAAGGGATAAACAAATCCATGGCGATTGAGTTTGGCGCTGAGGGTATTCGGGTCAATTCGATCTGTCCGACCTTTATCCGCACCCCTTTGAGCGAACCGACATTCAGCGACCCCGAAAAGCTTGCATGGATCAAGTCGAAGATCAAACTTAATCGGGTGGGACAGATTGAGGATATTATGGGCGCGGTTCAGTATCTTGCGTCGGATGCTTCGGCTCTTGTGACTGGAACGTCCCTTTTGATCGATGGTGGATGGACAGCAGATTAAGGGGCCGCTGGGCCGCAACCGCTGACTAGTTTAATAGCCAACGAAATTGCGGGAAATAGCCAGAGCATTTTTTCATACCGGAATATGGCCTTTCGGCAATCATCGTCTTGCACAGCCAAGTGCCATTATGCGGCCCCGGTCAGCAAAAAGCCCGTGCAAATCTCGCGCAACACAGCAATACTGGTCGATTTGCACGGCCAATTTATTATCCGTTTTCGACTGGTCCGCCAGCGTCTTTCCACGCGCCAAAGCCGCCAATATTTTAGACGTTTTGATAGCCCATATCTTTTAGGGTTTT
>NYVC01000068.1 GCA_002684375.1 Marinovum sp. | reverse complement strand
TTGTTCCAGTCCTTCGAGGGTCTCTAACGGCCCAATCTGCCAACCCGGATAAGCCTGTAGTGTCGGCGGGCGATAGGCATAGACCCCGACGTGATGGAAAACCGGCGTTTTGGCCTCTTTGCTGTAGGTTTCAGTGGTAAAAGGAAGGACTTCTTTCGAGAAATACAGTGCGTGACCCTGCGCTTGAAACACGGCTGTTGTGCCTCCGACGCGACCGGCCTTGCGGTCTTGTACCAGAGCGTTCAACGTCTCACCGTCGCAGCGCAGTACTGGGGTTGCGATGTCGGCTGCAGGGTCCGCACGGAGCCCGTTGATCAAATCCTCGATGAACCACGCCGGCGTCAGTGGCGCATCCCCCTGAAGGTTGACGACGATATCATAGTCCACGGGCAGCTGTTCTACGGTTTCAGCGCAGCGTTCCGTTCCATTTAGGCAGTCGGTTGACGTCATGACCACTTCGGCGCCAAAGCCCTGCGCGGCCTGTTCGATGCGCCGGTCATCTGTGGCCACCACGATGCGGTCTACTCCCGCGACAGATTGCGCAGCCATCCAAGCGCGCTCGATCAGTGTTTTGCGCTCTCCTGTGGCACCGGTAAGCGTCACCAGCGGCTTGCCGGGATAGCGGGTTGATGCATAGCGAGCGGGAATGACCAGAAGGACTGACATCAGGGTTCTTTCAATTCTACATCATCGCCATAGGCGATAAAAAAGGGATTTTCATACCCACCTTTACCATAGCGAAGAGGCTTTAGGTCGTCAAATCGTACCACTTTTCCGCCAGCGCCCGATAGCACCGCATGGCCAGCGGCGGTATCCCACTCCATTGTTCGGCCCAATCGCGGATACAGATCGGCCTCACCGGTCGCGATTAGGCAGAATTTCAGCGATGACCCGGCGCTTTTCATATCCTTGACGGCGTATTTCTCAATGTAAGCATCGGTCTGACGGTCGCGGTGTGATTTTGAGGCAACGACCATCAGAGCGGTATTATCAGCTTCATTGACGCGGATTGGCTGGGTTGGCGCCGCCTGATTTTTGTCAAACTCTCCGATCTCTTCGACAGACTGGCCGTTAGCAAGGGTGTAAAACAACCGGCCTTTTGCCGGTGCATAGACGATGCCGCGCGTTGGCACCCCGTGCTCAATATACGCGATATTAACGGTGAAATCGCCTCGACGGTGGATGAATTCTTTTGTGCCATCCAGCGGGTCAACAATCAAAAAAACGTCGGCGCGGGCGCCGTGTGAAACGCTTTGTTCTTCTGTTACCAGAGCGACATTGGGGAAGGCAGCGCGCAATCCGGCTGATATTAACTGGTCAGCCGCTTCGTCTGCGGCGGTGACGGGGCTGTTGTCTGATTTGACGTTTACTGAAAAATCGTTAGTTTCATATATATCCATAATCATATCGCCAGCCTCAAGCGCCAATCGCCGCATTACAATCATTAGATTTTCATAATTCATCAGTCGTCTCCCCGAGTTACTTTTAGCCCCCTCGAATATGTCTCGAATACGGGTGTTTAACTGCTTATTCAGTCTTAACCTGCCGGGTGTAAAAGGGCTAGGCTGACACTTTTTTTTTGATGATATTTAAAGGAGCAGATGCTCGTGTTTCAAACATCTTCACCAGAATCCCGCCTTGGCGCAGCAATTTATCTGTCCGAGCGCATCTATCACGCGAGTGTCCGCAAAGTGCGGCAAAAACACGGTAATGCGCTGCTAAGTATTCTGGTGACAATCGGACAAACCGCGCTGTTTACACTCGCGTTTTACATTATGTTTGCGATTCTTCCCATACGAGCGGCCGGCATCCGCGGGGATTTTTTCATTTATACCATGTCAGGCGTATTTCTTTTTATGGCGCATATTCAGACCGTGAAGGCGATATCGGCATCAGAGAAATCGACATCGGCGATGATGCAGCATGCGCCGATGAACACAGCGATTGCAATCACGGCCTCAGCACTTAGCGAACTCTATACGCAATTGATGGCGGGATCGGTTTTGTTATTCGGTTATTACGTTGCCATTTCGCCTTTTGAGATAAAAGAACCGGTTACTTGTGTCGGAATGGTTATTTTGGCTTGGATGAGTGGTATTGCTGTCGGTCTGGTCTTTATGGCGGCAAAACCCTGGGCCCCAGGGCCAATCGGGTTGCTGTCTTTGGTGTATCAACGGGCCAATATGGTGGCTTCTGGTAAGATGTTTGTGGCCAACAGTCTGCCACCTTTCATGCTTTCGATGTTTGACTGGAACCCGCTGTTTCACATTATTGATCAGACGCGGGGATTTGCTTTTGTTAATTACACCCCTCATAACTCCAGCTTTTTCTATCCAATCTATATGACCCTGGCGTTTTTATTAATCGGATTGATGATTGAATTTGTGACCCGCAGATACGCTTCTGCCAGTTGGAGCGCACGGGGCTGAGTGTATCAACGGTCACCCTCAAGCGAGACGATAAAAGGGTCTTTGGCAGAAAATTCACAAAAATTGCCTGATCCGAGGCCTTCGAACGCTTGCAGGGGCATGACTCCCTCCCTATATACGCTCAGAGCGCGGTCGGCATGATCAAAAAACGACCGCAAAACTATGAGGCAGGATAGGGTGAAACACCTCTATCCGTATAGAATAGCCGGAAAATATGAGGAACCTAAGATGGCCAAAGTGATCGGTATTGACCTTGGAACCACGAATAGCTGCGTCGCAATTATGGATGGAGCGCAACCGCGGGTGATTGAGAATGCGGAAGGCGCACGCACGACGCCTTCGATCGTCGCTTTCACCGATGATGAGAGATTGGTTGGCCAATCGGCAAAGCGTCAGGCTGTGACCAACCCTGAGAATACAATTTTTGGTGTCAAGCGCTTGGTGGGGCGCCGGTTTGATGACACTCATCTTGCCAAAGACAAAAAAAACCTGCCGTTTGAAGTCGTTGACGGCGGCAATGGCGATGCGTGGGTGCAAGCCAAGGATGAGAAATACAGCGCCAGCCAAATTTCTGCGTTTACCTTGCAGAAAATGAAAGAGACTGCTGAGGGCTACCTTGGCGAGGATGTCACTCAGGCGGTGATCACTGTACCCGCTTATTTCAATGACGCACAGCGTCAGGCCACTAAGGATGCGGGTAAAATTGCCGGTCTCGAAGTGCTGCGTATCATCAATGAGCCGACCGCGGCGGCGCTGGCATATGGGCTGGACAAAAAAGAAACCAAAACCATTGCTGTGTTCGATTTGGGTGGCGGCACGTTCGACGTGACAATTCTTGAGATTGATGACGGGTTGTTCGAGGTCAAATCAACCAACGGCGATACGTTTCTGGGTGGTGAAGATTTTGACATGCGCATCGTCAACTATCTTGCGGAAGAGTTTAAGAAAGAAAACGGCGTAGATCTGACGCAGGATAAAATGGCGTTGCAACGGCTAAAAGAGGCGGCCGAGAAAGCCAAGATAGAACTGTCGAGCACCAGCCAGACCGAAATCAATCAGCCGTTCATCTCGATGGATGGAAAATCCGGTCAACCGCTGCATATGGTGATGAAACTGACCCGCGCCAAGCTGGAAACGCTGGTCGGAGATTTGATCAAGGGTTCGTTAAAGCCCTGTCAGGCAGCGCTCAAGGATGCCGGCCTTAGCACTTCGGATATCGACGAGATTGTTCTGGTTGGCGGGATGACACGGATGCCTCGGGTGATCGAGGAAGTGACCAAGTTTTTTGGCAAGGAACCCCACAAGGGTGTGAACCCCGATGAAGTTGTTGCTATGGGTGCGGCGATCCAAGCCGGTGTTCTGCAAGGTGATGTCAAAGACGTTGTTCTTCTCGATGTCACTCCACTGTCGCTCGGGATCGAAACGCTGGGGGGTGTCTTTACCCGTCTGATTGACCGCAACACAACTATCCCAACGAAAAAGTCTCAGGTGTTTTCCACCGCTGAAGACAATCAAAACGCGGTTACTATCCGGGTGTTCCAAGGCGAACGCGAGATGGCCACAGACAATAAAATTCTGGGTCAGTTCAATCTTGAGAATATCCCCCCAGCTCCGCGTGGACTGCCGCAAATCGAGGTCACATTTGACATTGATGCCAACGGTATTGTGGCGGTTGGTGCGATGGATAAGGGCACCGGAAAAGAGCAGAAGATTACCATTCAGGCCTCGGGTGGATTGTCGGATGATGATATCGAACTGATGGTCAAAGAAGCCGAAGAAAATGCCGAATCCGATAAGGAGCGCCGCGAATTGATCGAGTCGCGAAATCAGGCTGAAAGCATGATACATTCGACCGAGAAGTCGATGGAAGAACATGCGGATAAGGTCGATCCTACCACGATTGAGGCGATTGAGTTGGCGATTGCTGCGCTGAAAGATGATCTGGAGACTGATAATGCTGATAAAATTAAATCGGGCATACAGAATGTCACCGAAGCGGCGATGAAGCTCGGAGAGGCGATTTATAAATCGAGCCAAGAGGGTGGTGATGACGATCCAGTTGCTGCCGATGAGCGGACGCCAGGTGAAGATGATATCTTGGATGCCGACTTCGAAGATATTGATACCAATAAACGCTCTTAAGGATCAGACAGAGCTTGTGACACCAGCCCGCTTTGTGGGCTGGTGTACGACGTTCTGGTAAAGGGGAGTAAAATGGCAAAACGTGACTTTTATGAAGTGCTGGGTGTGGCCAAGGGGTCCTCTGCAGACGAGATCAAAAAAGCATATCGAAGCAAAGCGAAAGAACTGCACCCCGACCGAAACTCTGGCAACCCAAATGCTGAAGGGCAGTTCAAAGAGGCCAATGAAGCCTATGAAGTGCTCAAGGATGCTGAGAAAAAAGCAGCCTACGACAGATTTGGTCACGCCGCTTTCGAAGGTGGTGGTGGGCGACCAGGCGGTGGCTTTGGTGGTGGAAATCAAGGTGATTTTGCCAATGCCTTTGGCGATGTGTTTGATGACTTGTTCGGCGACTTCATGGGTGGGGGTGGTCGTGGTGGTGGCCGGCAGCGCAACGCGCGCGGCTCGGACCTGCGATATAACCTTAAAGTGACGCTGGCCGAAGCGCATTCAGGGTTACATAAAACTTTGAATCTGCCGACCTCTGCGGCCTGTGGCAGCTGCGATGGAACTGGCGCCGAAGGGGGCTCAGAGCCCAGCACCTGTCCGACCTGCTCTGGAATGGGTAAGGTGCGGGCGCAGCAAGGGTTTTTCACGGTTGAACGCACCTGCCCGACGTGCTCTGGCATGGGTCAAATTGTCAAAAACCCCTGTAACGTATGTAGCGGTCAGGGGCGGGTTGAAAAAGACCGGGCGTTATCGGTCAATATTCCGCCGGGTGTTGAAACAGGGACCCGCATTCGGTTGTCTGGCGAAGGTGAGGCCGGCATGCGCGGAGGCGCGAAGGGTGATCTGTATATCTTTATCGAGGTGACCGAGCATCGCTTGTTTGACCGTGATGGTACCAATCTACACTGTCGGGTTCCCGTTGCAATGTCGCGCGCGGCGCTTGGTGGCGATATCGAAGTACCAACGATTGACGGCGGTCGCAGTCGGGTGAAAATTCCGGCAGGCAGCCAGTCTGGCCGGCAAATGCGGTTGCGTGGCAAGGGCATGCCCGCGCTGCGCGGTGGGCAGACAGGCGATATGTTCATTGAGATGGCTGTCGAGACACCCGTTAATCTGACCGCCCGCCAAAAGGAAATTTTAAAAGAGTTTGAGGATTTGTCGGAGGACAATAACCCCGAAGGCAAAAGCTTTTTCTCGTCGGTTAAATCTTTTTGGGACGGGATGAAGGGTTAAACAAAATTAACCTTTGCTTTAAGGTATTCGGGGATCGTACAGGCTATGATACCCGATTCCGAGATGGCTGACGAACAGACACTGCCGCTGTTCGCCGATGTGGGTGCAGCGGTGCCCAAAACGCCAGCACCGGCGCGCCAGCCGTCTTACATCCGGGATCATCGCAAGCGTTTGCGGCAACGTTTTTTGCAGGGTGGTGCTGCCGCGTTACCCGATTATGAGCTGTTAGAACTTGTGTTGTTTCGAGCCATTCCCCGTCAAGACGTCAAACCTTTGGCCCGGCAATTGTTAGAGCGGTTCGGAGATTTCAACCACGTGCTCTCTGCGGGCCTGTGTCAGTTGTCACAGGTGCCCGGCGTCGGTGATGCGGTGATCTGTGAGCTTAAGATAGTTGAAGCGGCTGCCCACCGGCTGTCGCAGTCTAAAGTAATAAGACGCCCGGTTGTAAGCGGTTGGGACGCGCTGGTTGCCTATTGTAGAACAACTATGGCACATCGCGAAACCGAACAATTCCGCGTGCTGTATCTTGACCTTAAAAATGTGCTGATCGCCGACGAACTTCAAGCCAAGGGTACGATTGACCATGTGCCGGTCTATCCGCGCGAAGTGGTGAAACGGGCACTAGAGCTGAATGCGGCCGCCTTTATCCTTGTCCATAATCATCCCTCTGGGGATCCCAACCCGTCGGAGGCTGATATCGTGATGACCCAGAAGATACAATTGGCAGCAGAGGCGTTGGGCCTCACTGTGCATGATCACCTTATTATTGGTAAATCAGCCGAATTGAGTTTTCGCGCCAGTCATTTACTGTGACCCGTTTACCGCACCCAGATTTCTACCCGGCGGTTCACGTCGCGACCCCATTCGGTGTTGTCGCAGGCCATTGGCATCGCCTCACCGAACGCGGTTGTTGTGATATTGATACGGTCTAAATTGACAGCTTCGGCGATTTTGAAAACGGCGTCGCGTACTGTCTCGGCGCGCTTCTGGGCAATTTCAAGGTTGCTTGATGCCGGACCCAAGCCGTCACTAAAGCCGACAAAAGCCAGTTGTCGCCCATCATAGGCACCGCTTTCCAGCACCATGGCCAGGCGTTGTATATTTGCCCGTGATTGGGCGTCAAGCTGACTGGATCCGGANAAAAACCGAAACGACATAGTAACACGCCGCAGCGGCGCCAGAAAATTCAGCATGGTTTGTAAATCTTTTAATGTCGTTCCGGTGTTTGGTTCGCTTGATTTTGTCGCGTCCACAGGCTGACCTGCGGCCACATCTACCGAACTCGTTCCGGCGACAGAGACTGCCTGAACCAGCCGGTCTCCCTGCTGATTTAACGGAACTTCCTTGAGTGTTTGATTGATGAAACCGGCCCGTTCGATCACGGCCTGTGCTGAATCAGTGCTGGTATAGGATAGAAATTCGCGGGCAATTTTCGGCAACCGGTGCATGGGCATATATAAAAAGATGGGCGCAGTTAAAGGATAGTCTTGGGTCTTAATCATACGCGGGTCGACACCCAATGAGACGCCGCACTCGCCAAAAATCTGCATGGGTTGGGAAAAACGCATATAACTGTGGGGCATCAGCGCCAGCGCCAGAGGGTCCCGGCTGACCCGCAGATCAAGGTCTTTACCGTCCGGAATACGGGTGACGCTGTCTGCGATATCTTGGTTGGCAGGTTTCAGGATACGATCTGTCACTGACTGGCTTGCACCGGATGTGCGATTGAGCAGATACAGCGCGATCGGTGCATCAGGTCCGCCTAAATCGCGCCAATTGGTAAGTTGACCACCAAACGCCAAAGCCAGATTTTTGAGTGATATCTGGTGCACTGGATGATCTGGCATTGTTACTGGTACCAGTGCATCCAGCGCCAAAACATATTCCCGGCTATAGGGGAGATCATGCGGCTGCCCCTCTTCAAGCCGGCGCTTTTCTGCAGGCCGAATTTCACGCGTTGACATGGATATTTCCGCGTTATCTGCGATCAGATCAGCAAAACCCTCTTCGGCTGTACTGAGCTGAAAATGGAATTCTGCTTGGGTTTTATTGCTGTGCCGATCTTTGAGCACATAGGTGAAATGACTGTCGTCGATGGTCTTAAGTATGGCCGATAAATGGTTTTGTCCTGCAAAGGCTTCTAGCAGTGCTGGCATCAATACCTGCCCAAGTTCACGGGCGCCTGACAGGCGGATCTGGGCGATATAATCGGTAAGGCTGGGGCAACCAGGTCCGTCACAGGTCACGCCTGACCCATCGACAGTCAGCTCTCCATAAACGGTATCAACGCGATAGAACTCCCCATTGAAACCAAGCAGCGTGCCGGACAGTTCAATCGCCCCGTCGCGCGATGTTAGCACAACGTCTTGGGCTTGACCTGCAACGCCCAAGCTTAAGAGAATAAGAAAGGCACCGAACAAACTAGAAAATAATCGCCTGAGTGCCTGCATCGTTTATTATTCTTTGGACGTGAGAGAGTTATCTAGTATGGCGTCCATGACAATTAAATCACCGACAGCGTCACATTTTGGCAAATAAAGTGTCAGTTGCTGACCCTTGGATCGGGTGTCAGCGCTGTGATTTAGGAGTTCACCAGCGATGGTACGTCCACAGTTTTCATCTGTTATTTCGACTTCGACGCTTAGATTTGTCACTTTTACTTTGCCGCTTGCAATCACGGGAAAAGAGGCAATCTCGGCATGAAACCCGTCGGGGATCGTAGCAATCCCATGCTGTGTGAAAAAATGGTCTTCCATCTCGGTACTGTCCGGATCAAGAGGGGAGGTGTGCAAAGAGAGATGGCCGTCAGATCCATGAGTTGCATCATCTTCATATGCGTGCAACTGCAGCCCTTTTGCGCCTTGCCACTGCAGCGCAATCCGCTGGAATTTGTCAGCGTCTGGCACGTCTATCATTGTGAGGGCGCCGTCACCATTGTCAAATGTTGCGACAAAAATTGCTTTTGTGGTCAGCGCTGGCACCGTCATTCTGGCCACGCCCGCAGCGTCGGTTTTATGGCTAAACATCAGCCCACTGTGGTGGAGGACAATTTGTTCCTCTGGTAGGCAACCCGCAGTGATGGTCAGGGCTGCCATGGCCAGTGGTTCGGCTTTTGCCGTCATGCTGATAGCACAGTCTACGGCCGGACCTATCATTTCCGAGCCTATTTTTTCTTGGTCTGAGGCTACTTGCTCTGCCGGCAGGGCCCGTGCCCAGACAACAGAGGCTATCATCATGATCACAGCAAAAGCCAAAGAGCCGGGTTTGCCCATTCTATTTCCTATAGGTGACTGCAGGGACGCAGTTAGTCTGTTGCAAAATCGCACATCTTCAATCAAAGACAAGCATAATTTTAGCAAGCCACCTCCCCGTTTCTTTTACGATAGGACCTGCATATGTGGGTCACCGCCGGGATTACACCTTTCCATGACAATGCTTGAATTTCTTTCCCGACCCACATGGACAGGGCTCATTGCGTCCTGGGTTCCCCCAAGTTGAGGGGTCAGTTTCATCAAAGCCTGCTGCCGGAGCCGCCTCTGACGCAGTCTGAGACGCTTGTTGCAGGGCGGCCTGTTGCAATACGGCCTGTTGCGCCGCCATCTGCTCGGCCATAGCGCGTTGTTCTTCTTCTGTCATCGGACGGATTTGCGCCAGCTTTTGTGTCACTTCATTGCGCAGCGAATCCAGCATCGATTCAAATAGTTGGAAAGATTCGTTTTTATATTCATTGAGAGGGTCACGCTGTGCATAACCGCGGAACCCGACCACAGAGCGCAGATGTTCCAGCGTTAGCAGGTGCTCCCGCCATTTTCCGTCAATTGTCTGTAGTAAAATTTGTTTCTCGATCTGGCGCATTGTATCAGTGCCAAAGGCGATGGCTTTTTTGGCCATGGCCTCATCCACCGCACTGCTGAGGCGCTCGCGCATTACCTCATCATCAACGCCCTCTTCATTGCCCCATTCGATCACCGGCATATCCACACCAAGATGTTCAAGGCAGGCAGCATAGAGGCCTTCGGTATCCCATTGATCAGCATAAGATTTTGGTGGCATATGCGTCTCAATCAGATCGTCGATCACTTGATACCGCATATCTTTTATGATCTCGGCCAGATCGTTGGCTTCCATCACATCGCGCCGTTGGGTAAAGATCACCTTGCGCTGGTCGTTCATCACATCGTCAAATTTCAACAGCTGTTTGCGAATGTCAAAGTTGCGACCCTCGACCTTGGCTTGGGCGCGGGCCAAAGATTTATTGACCCAGGGATGGATGATCGCCTCTCCGTCTTTCATACCTAAAGTAGACAGAACTTTATCTAGTTTCTCTGAGCCAAAGATTCGCATCAGGTCGTCTTCTAAGCTGAGAAAGAACGAAGATTTTCCTGGATCGCCCTGTCGTCCCGAGCGGCCGCGCAGCTGGTTGTCTATGCGGCGGCTTTCGTGGCGCTCTGTGGCCAGCACGAAAAGGCCGCCTGCTTCCAGTACTTTTTCTTTTTCTTTGGAATGGGTGGATTCGATCAAAGCGCGTAAAATATCTGGATCGGCATTTTCATCTTTAGACAGAGCGGCTAGCACCTTCATCTCGACATTGCCGCCCAATTGGATATCTGTTCCACGCCCCGCCATATTGGTTGCGATGGTGATCGCGCCGAGTTTGCCGGCATCGCCGATTATTTCTGCCTCTTGTTCGTGCTGACGGGCATTCAGAACGTTGTGCTCAAGGTTCTCTTTTTTAAGCATCTCGCTGAGGAATTCGGATTTTTCGATAGAGGTGGTGCCGACAAGAACAGGCTGCCCTTTGCCGTTGGCAGTTTTGATCTCGTCAACGATTGCTTGGTTTTTCTCTGTTGCAGTGCGGTAGACCCGGTCATCTTCATCGATTCGCGCAATTGGCTGGTTGGTGGGGACTTCGACCACGCCCAACCCGTAAATTTCTGCAAATTCCTCGGCTTCGGTCAATGCGGTTCCTGTCATGCCCGAGAGCCGGTCGTACAGCCTGAAATAGTTTTGAAAGGTAACGCTGGCCAGAGTGACATTTTCGGCCTGAATAGGGCAGCCCTCTTTGGCCTCAATCGCTTGATGCAACCCATCCGAAAGCCGGCGACCCGACATCATACGGCCGGTAAATTCGTCGATCAGTACAACCTCGCCGTTGCGCACAATGTAGTCTTTGTCTCGGGTAAACAGCTTATGGGCCCGCAGACCCTGATTGACATGATGCACGATGGTTGTGCTTTCGGGATCATAAAGCGATTGCCCCTCTGGCAATTGATCGTGGGTTTTCAACAGCTCTTCGAGAAAATCATTGCCCTCATCTGTATAGGTCACGTTGCGGGTTTTTTCGTCCAGCGCAAAATGCGTGTCTTGCAGATCTGGGATGAGTTTATTGATCGCAATATAAAGTTCTGAGCGGTCTTGCGACGGGCCGGAAATGATCAGTGGGGTCCGCGCTTCGTCGACCAAAATACTGTCGACCTCATCGACCACGGCAAAATTATGATCGCGCTGGTATATTTCACTGAGTTCGGATTTCATATTATCGCGCAGATAATCAAAGCCCAGCTCGTTGTTGGTCGCATAGGTGATGTCACAGCGATAGGCGGCGTGTTTCTCAGCCTCGGACTGTTGTGGATAGATCACACCTGTGGTCATGCCAAGCGCACTATAGACCTTGCCCATCCATTCGCTGTCGCGACGTGCGAGATAATCGTTGACCGTGACGATATGGACGCCTTTTCCGGTCAGCGCATTGAGATAGGCTGGAAAGGTCGCCACAAGGGTTTTACCCTCGCCGGTCTTCATTTCAGATATATTGCCTTCATGTAGAAAAATACCCCCCATCAATTGCACATCAAAGGCGCGTAAGCCTAGGGCCCGTCTGGCAGCCTCTCGGCAATTGGCAAAGGCTTCCGGCAACAATGCTTCCAGCGCTTCTCCGGCCTGTGCCCGTTGTTGCAGGCTGCGGGTTTTTTCAATCAATCCTTCATCGGACAGTTTTTCGTATTCGGGCTCGAGCGCCGTGATCCTATCGACCATTGGCCGGGTCGCTTTTATTTTCCGGTCATTGGGCGTGCCAAAGACTTTTTTCGCAAGAGTACCGATACCCAACATGGTCGATCATTTCCTTTTTTGCGGCAACTTAACGTCGCATTCACTTGCCCGTCCGGACAACACCCAATAGGGTTACACCCGATTGATGTGGTAACTACCAAGGAGCGATGTAAGCTGCGTCAAAAGCTGTGTCAACGCCGCCAGACCCTGCGGCCACATATGAAGGAAGAAACATTGTTAAAACGTCTCACTAAACTGTCCCTGCTGGCTGTCTCTTTGAGTTTGGCTCTCCCCGTCGCGGCGGATGACAGTGCCGATGCAAATACCGTCGTTGCGACAGTGAATGGTACAGAGATCACCTTGGGTCATATGATTCTTGCTCGTCGGGCTCTGCCTGAGCAGTATAGCAACTATCCTGCCGAGATGCTGTTCGAAGGCCTGTTGGATCAGTTGGTGCAACAGACGCTGCTGGCACAATCCACTTCGGGCGAAGTGACCACGCGGACCAAATTAGAGTTGGAAAACCAGCGCCGTATGTTGTTGGCTGGCTCAGCGATCGAAGAGGTCATGGCCAAGGAGCTCAGCCAAGACGATGTAGAGCAGATGTACCAGTCTGAATATGCCAATATGGAAAGCGGTGCTGAATATAACGCGTCCCACATACTGGTAGAAACCGAAGAGGGTGCCCTGGCACTGACCGTTGCTCTTGAGGACGGTGCAGATTTTGCCGAGCTTGCAAAAGAAAAATCGACGGGTCCTTCGGGTCCGAACGGTGGTCAACTTGGCTGGTTTGGTGCGGGCATGATGGTGCCCGAGTTTGAGCAGGCAGTGAAAACGCTGGAAGTCGGGGGGATCTCTGCGCCGATACAGACCCAGTTTGGCTGGCATGTGATCAAGCTCAATGACAGTCGGGCGATGGAGGCCCCGACGCTGCCGGAGGCACGCGGGGAAATCGAACAGCGTTTGCGGCAAAGCAAGACTGAAGCGCATATTCAGGGCCTCGTGGCCGCGGCGCAGGTGACCCGGGTTGAAGCCGGTGAGATTGATCCTGCGCTGCTGCTTAATCAAGCCTTGCTGGATTGATTTCGGGTGGCCGCTGATATGACGCCTTCGCCGCTTGCACCAGCGCGGTTTCCAGAGCTTCCAGTCATTGACGGGGTGCGTTTTGCCACAGCCGCCGCTGGGGTGCGCTATCAGGGGCGCGATGACGTTATGCTGGCGCTGCTGGCTCCGGGCAGTGCAGTTGCAGGGGTGTTTACCCGTTCTGCAACGCGCGCTGCCCCGGTATTGGATTGTCAGAACAAAATTGGCCTGCCTGCAGATGGTGGCGCAGCGATTGTGGTCAATTCTGGCAATGCAAATGCTTTTACTGGCCGTGAGGGCGTTGTGGCGACTGAGGCGATCACGGCAGCTGTGGCCGATACGCTTGGGCTTGATCCCAAGCGGGTGTTCTCGTCATCGACCGGGGTGATTGGTGAACTGCTGGCCTATGATCGCATCGTCGGTTGCCTGCCCGATCTGAAACACCGGCTTGATCCGGGCGCGATTAATTCGGCAGCGGCGGCAATTATGACCACTGATACCTTTGCCAAAGGTGCCTGCGCCGAGATCGAAATCGACGGTAAAACAGTGAGAATCGCGGGTATGGCCAAGGGATCAGGGATGATTTCCCCCGATATGGCGACGATGCTGGCATATATTTTTACCGATGCCGCGGTCGATCAAAATACATTGCAAACTATGGTGGGACAGTTGTCAGATGTGACTTTTAACTGCATCACCGTCGACAGCGATACCTCGACGTCAGACAGTGTTTTGGTGGCAGCCACCGGGGCGGCGCAGGTTCGGGTGACACAGAGCCATGGGGTGTTTCGTGATGCCTTGCACGCAGTGATGCTGGATTTGGCGCATCAAGTGGTGCGCGACGGCGAGGGCGCCAGCAAATTTATCGAAATCGCGGTGTTGGGCGCAAAAAGTACTAAAGATGCGCATACCCATGCGATGTCTATTGCCAATTCACCCTTGGTGAAAACGGCGGTTGCCGGTGAGGATCCAAACTGGGGCAGGGTGGTCATGGCGATTGGCAAATCCGGTGCAGTGGCGGACCGGGATTTGTTGACGATCCGCTTTGGTGATATTCTGGTTGCAGAAAACGGCTGGGTTGCGCCGAGCTATCGTGAAGATGAGGCAGCGGCCTATATGAAGGGCAGCAACTTGCGGATTGCGGTAGATTTGGGGATAGGGGCGCATAGCGCAACCGTCTGGACCTGTGATCTCACACATGGCTATATTGAGATCAATGCGGACTATAGATCATGAAGACGGTGTTGGTATCGGCCGTGGCGCTGATCGACCGTGACGGCCGGGTATTACTGGCACAGCGTCCCGCCGGAAAGTCGATGGCAGGATTATGGGAATTTCCCGGCGGTAAAGTTGAGTGTGGCGAGACCCCCGAAGGGGCTCTAATCCGTGAATTGCAAGAGGAGTTGGGCATTGATACCTGGGCATCTTGTCTGGCGCCTCTGACATTTGCCTCGCACAGCTATGAAGGGTTTCATCTGCTGATGCCGCTGTTTGCCTGTCGCAAATGGGAGGGCATCCCGCGTGGGCGCGAGGGGCAGGTTTTGGCATGGTCCCACGCCAAAGATCTGTCGTCATATCCGATGCCCGCGGCGGACATCCCGTTGATCCCGATCCTGCGGGATTGGCTTTAGAACATCATTTTTGCCACCACAAAAGATAAAAGCGCCCGAGAACCTCGCGCGCTTTTAAAATCTGTGACATTGAGGCCGGTCTCTGTTTAGTCGAGGTTACGCATCACCTCTTCGCGCTCAAAGATTTCGATCACATCATCGGCGCGTATATCTTCATAGTTTTCAAACGCCATACCGCATTCCTGGCCAGATTGTACTTCTGGNACTTCGTCCTTGAAGCGTTTGAGCGTTTTCAGCGTTCCCTCGTGGATCACCACATTGTCGCGCAGCAGACGCACACCTGCCGAGCGGCGCGCGACACCTTCGGTGACAAGGCAGCCCGCAACTTTGCCGACACCCGAGACTTTGAACACTTCTTTGATCTTTGAATAGCCAATGAAATTCTCGCGAATTTCGGCGCTCAGCAAGCCGCTTGCGGCGGCTTTGACGTCATCAACCAGATCATAGATCACCGAATAATAGCGAATCTCGACGCCTTTTTGATTGGCCGAGTTGCGCGCGGACGCATTGGCCCGGACGTTAAAGCCCATCACCGGTGCNCCAGACGCTTCGGCAAGGCCGATATCNCTTTCGGTGATTGCGCCCACACCAGAATGCAGCACCCGAACGCGCACCTCATCGTTGCCGATTTTCTCCATCGCCTGAACAATTGCTTCTGCAGATCCCTGTACGTCGGCTTTCACCAAAATAGGCAANTCGCTGAGGTTTTCGTCTTGCTTGGCCTTGGTCATCAATTGCTCAAGCGTGGTGGCCGCGCCGGCTGCGGCACGTTTGTCTTTTGCGGCGTTTGCGCGGTATTCGGCAATCTCGCGGGCTTGTGCNTCGGTGTCGACAACGTTCAGAACATCACCGGCCTCAGGGGTGCCATTCAGCCCCAGAACCTCNACCGGTACGGATGGACCTGCGGTCTTGATCCGGTCACCCTTGTCGTCAATCAAGGCGCGTACACGGCCCCATTGTTCGCCGACAACGAATATATCGCCTTGTTTCANTGTACCTTTTTGAACCAGAACCGTGGCAACCGGACCGCGTCCCACGTCAAGCTGTGCCTCAATCACGGCGCCTTGAGCGGCGCGGTCGGGGTTGGCTTTCAGTTCTAGAATCTCGGCCTGCAACGCGATTGCTTCCAGCAATTCATCCAGTCCCATGCCGGTTATAGCCGAAACTTCGACATCCTGCACTTCGCCAGACATTTTCTCAACGATCACCTCATGCTGTAACAGATCCGTCCGCACTTTGTCGGGGGTCGCATCTGGCTTATCCATTTTATTGATGGCCACAATCATCGGCACACCTGCCGCTTTGGCATGATTAATGGCCTCAATCGTCTGCGGCATAACGGCATCATCAGCCGCAACAACCAAAATCACAATATCGGTAACTTGCGCGCCGCGCGATCGCATCGAGGTAAAGGCTGCGTGACCGGGCGTGTCGAGAAAACTCAACACAGTGCCCCCTGCGGTCTTGACCTGATAGGCACCTATATGTTGCGTGATGCCCCCAGCTTCGCCAGCGACGACCTTGGCGTCTCGAATCGCATCCAGTAGAGATGTTTTGCCGTGGTCGACGTGGCCCATGATGGTGATCACAGGTGGCCGAGAGATCAAGGTCTCGTCGGCGTCGACGATTTCNTTGATCACATCTTCCACATCAGCNTCTGAAACCCGGACAACNTTATGACCAAACTCTTGGATAATCAGTTCTGCNGTATCNGCGTCAATAGATTGGTTTTGCGTTACCATCATGCCCATTTGCATCAGGGATTTAACAACATCGCCNACCCGTTCGGCCATCCGGTTTGCCAACTCGGATACGATAATGGCCTCTGGCAGCTGGACATCGCGGACAATCTTTTCGCGCTCCATATTCTGNCCCAAGGCCTTGAGGCGTGCGCGCTCTTGCTTGCGCTTCATCGCGGCCATGGATTTTTGTCGGCCGCCTTCGCCACCCGAGAGCGCTTGGTTCAGCGTTAGTTTACCCGACCGTCGGTTGTCGTCACCGCCTTTGTTGCGGTTTTTATCGCGGGTGTCTGCCTCGCGCTCTTTTTTGCGAAGCGGGGTGGGCGCAGCTTTAGTTGGCGCGGTTTTTGGGGCCACTTTTGCGGCGGCAGGCTGTGGCGCTGCATTGTCGACGCTTTCAGCCGCCTGTTTGGCAGCTTCCTCAGCGGCTTTGCGCAGGGCCTCTGACTCTTCGGCTTTTTTCTTCGCCAGTTCTTGGGCTTCGCGGCGTTCGGCCTCTTGGGCCTCCATCTCCGCCCGGCGGCGTTTGCGTTCCTCTTCNCTGGCGAGTTCGGCGGCCGCACGCTTTGCGGCGTCTTCAACCTCACGGGCTCTGGCGGCCTGAACGGCCTTGAGGCGACGTTCCATTTCCACATCGCTGATACCCGCCGGCCGCTTCATGGATGCCGCCGCCGGTGTAGACCCACCAGCAGATTTGTTGACCGTCGATTTCGGCACCACAACGCGTTTGCGTTTGGTTTCCACCACGACGCTTTTCGTCCGCCCGTGGCTAAAGCTTTGCTTTACGTTGCCCGGGCGGGCACNTCCGCGGAGACCCAAGGTCTTTTTGCCGTCACTATCGCTCATCTAGCTGTCTTTTCCTTCCCGATGGCCCCTGCCACCGTCACTATCATCAATCACGCGCAAACCTTTGAGACGTGCTGCTTCCTCTACAATACGAGAGGTGAGTCCACCAGAGGCTAGAGCGCCATGTATTGCAGTTTGTCGTCCAAATGCCAAACCTAATTCGTCGGCGGTAAGCCATCCAATAAATGAGCCGCCATAAGGCGTGCTTANTTTGGACTTTCCGCGTGCTGANCCATCGCTTGCCTGTATTAGAACACGGGCGGTTTCTTTGCTNAGCCAATCCTTGACTTTTTCATAGCCNGAAANGGCTTGGCCAGATTTACGGGCAAGGCTTATCAANTCTATAACACGGCGTGCCAANTGGGTTTCTATATCAGATATCAAAGTATCTGGCACAGAAACAGCCTGTTTTGCGCCTCTCGAAAATAGGCTTTTCGAGACGGCTTTGGCAAGCGTTTCGTACTTTGCAGAGACCCAGATGCCGCGTCCGGGCAGTTTACCCAAGACGTCAGGTACGATGTGTTGATCCGGCCCCACCACAAAGCGGATCAGGCCAAATTTTGGCTGCACCTCTCCNGTTGCGATGCATTTTCGCTCTGTGCCGGTGCCTCGGTCTGGGTTTTTTGCGATTTGGTTCATATCGTCCCTAAATACGGCGGTGCTCAGCTGCNGNCCGCTTCTGGATCGGCCAGATCGCTGTCAGTGCCGTCCTCTGCTTCGCCCTCGGCTTCTGGCTCGGCGGGATCAAGTTCGGTAGGATCGACCCAGCCCAGAAGGACCCGCGCGGTCATCACCATGGTCTGAGCCTCTTCGAGCGACACGTCGAATTTTTCGAGCAGACCGTCATCTTTGACCCGTTCGCCATCTACNGTTGTCCAACCGCCTGCAAGCTCCCAATCGGCGCAAGTGGCAAAATCTTCGATCGTAAAGATACCGTCCTCGGCGAGCGCTTCGATCATCTGTGGGTTCAGCCCCTCAAACTCGACCAGGCTGTCCTGCACACCCAATTCGCGCGCATGGTCTAACGCCTTTTTNGCCTGAGCTTCGAGATGTTCACGCGCCCGGGTCTGCAGTTCTCCTGCGGTGCCTTCGTCTACGCCATCGATGACGAGCAATTCTTCAACATCAACATAGGCAACTTCTTCGAGATTGGTNAAACCCTCTGATACCAGCAATTGGGCGAAGAATTCGTCCAGATCCAGCGCGTCCATAAACAACTGGGTACGAAGCTCAAACTCTTTCTGGCGCCGGGCACTTTCGTCGGCCTCGGTCATGATATCGATATCCAGACCGGTNAGTTGGCTGGCAAGGCGGACGTTTTGTCCACGGCGGCCAATTGCCAGGCTTAACTGTTCTTCAGGAACAACAACCTCGATGCGCTCTGCCTCTTCGTCGAGAACCACTTTGGAGACTTCAGCAGGTTGCAGCGCATTGACCAAAAATGTTGGCTGGTCTTCGTTCCATGGGATGATGTCAATTTTTTCGCCCTGAAGTTCATTCACCACAGCCTGAACACGGCTGCCGCGCATCCCGACGCAGGCTCCTACGGGGTCAATCGAGTTGTCATATGATATCACGGCGATTTTGGCGCGCGAGCCGGGATCGCGGGCGACGGCCTTGATTTCAATGATGCCGTCATAAATTTCCGGCACCTCCATCTTGAACAATTCGGCCATAAACTGCGGGTCGGTGCGCGATAGGAAAATCTGGGGTCCGCGCGGTTCGCGGCGCACATCCTTAATATAACAACGCACCCGATCGTTGGGCCGGTAACTTTCGCGACCAATCTTGTCGTTGCGGCGCAGNATGGCTTCGCCACGCCCCATGTCGACGATGACATTGCCATATTCCTCGCGCTTGACGACGCCATTGATGATAGTGCCGGCGCGGTCTTTGAATTCTTCGAATTGGCGATCACGTTCTGCTTCGCGAATTTTCTGCAGGATCACTTGCTTGGCCGATTGAGCGGCGATTCGGCCCATTTCAACAGGTGGCACTTCTTCGATAAATTGATCGCCAACGGCTGGGCTTTCAAGATAGGGTCGGGCNTGCTCTACGGTCATTTCGGCTTGATAGTTTTCGACTTCTTCGTCTTCGACCACGGTGCGCACGCGNGTAAAGCTGGCGCGTCCGGTTTTGCGATCGATCGACACACGGATGTCCATTTCCGCGCCGTACCGGCTTTTGGCAGCACGGGCGAGCGATTCTTCCATCGCTTCGACCACCAATGCAGGGTCGATCATTTTCTCGCGGGCAACTGCCTCGGCAGTTTGCAACAGCTCTAGCTGGTTGGCTGAAGTAATGGCCATGGTTAGTCCTCCTCGGACGCTTCGGTCTCAATCTTGTCAAATTTCGTTTCGTTCAACGTCCCCGCAGCTTTGCGTTGACGCAGCATTTCCTTGATTAAATCATCGGTCAGCACCAGTTTGGCATCTGACAGCCATTCAAACTTNAACCCGATTGTGCCCTGATTAATATTGATCAGTACATCATCATTTTCGGTCCCAGCCAGCAGGCCTTTGAACCGGCGCTGTCCGTCGATTAATTCGGTGGTTTCAATTTTGGCCTCATAGCCTTCGAACATATCAAAATCCTTGAGCCGGGTCAGTGGCCGGTCAATCCCAGGGCTGGACACCTCGAGCGTGTAGGCGTCAAGAACCGGATCTTCCACATCCAGTACCGCGCTGATTGCGGTGCTGATCTGTCCGCATTCATCCACTTCTATACCGCCCTCGGGACGGTCCGCCATCACCTGCAAGATGATTTCATGNCCGCTCATAAGCCGTACGCGCACCAACTCAAACCCAAGATCTTCGATCACGGGCGTTATGATCTCTTCCAGACGGCGATCAATGGCGGCTTTGGCTATCAAACTGTTGTTCATGGGTCTTTCANATACAAAAAAACGGGCGCGCGGCCCGTTGCTCTTTCTCGGTGGNTCCANGNTNATAAACCTCGAAGCCGCTGTTNNGCNNCTCTATAGGCAATGCCNGTGTTGTCTGCAAGGGGCTAATCGNGGTGTTTGCATCACCATTGCAATTTTTANCACCGNTGCGCTGGCTGTGTTTNATAATCTGGCGANAACACCANCAACGGTNTCGATTCGTTTCTGGTTGGGTGGATGCGTTCCGGGAAATGCGTTCCGGGAAATGCGTTGCCCGGATCGGAAATACGGCTAAAGAATGCGGCGCCACGCAGCGGATCATAGTCGGCTGCATGGGTGATCTGGATGCCA
>NYVC01000008.1 GCA_002684375.1 Marinovum sp. | reverse complement strand
GATCATCTCGTTGAAAAAATACAAAGTCGTTTGATCCAACAAAAATTAGGTCAATTCAGGCGAAAAAGTATATGTTAAAAAAATGGCACAATTGTAGGAATTTATTCATAAATTAAGCTGAATTGACCAGAAACACCGCCTTAATCAACATAGTGTGGTCGGCGCCGCAACGCAGAGAAAATCCCTCGCGCGCGGAGCTCGGTCGCTTTGGACGTGCGATATACAGGTTTTACGGCCATACAAGTCTATCTACTGAGGTTTTAGCCCCATTAATGATGTTTGTAATCAGACCAGTCAACGTCTTCAGAGGGCCAAGCAGAAGCCAAAGGAGGGATCGAGGTCAACTTTACTAAGTTTGCTAAGCAGCATCTCGAAATCAGTGAAAGTTAACGCAAGGTTTAATATTTCTGGTGATTTTCGTAGCTGGCCGTCATTAATAAGTTTGTGATCTGCAACTTTGAAAAAGATGCCTATTCCACATAAAAAAACTGGCCCTTGCCCACAGGAGAATATGCTATGTCCGGAACCCACACAGATCAAGATACTTGGCGAGCAGCAACACGCTACCCGGATCCAGCTGTAATATCTCTCGATCCTAGATTTGATAAATATATGCTACCTTTGGCGGCGATCGAAAGATTAGCCACGGGTTGCCGGTGGTCAGAAGGTCCAGTTTGGTTTGGAGACGCGCGCTACCTGTTATGGAATGATATCCCAAATAATAGGATCATGCGTTGGGATGAAGCGACAGAACAAGTTTCTACATATCGAGAACCCTCAAATTTCGCAAATGGGCAAACACGCGATCGGGTGGGTCGGCTAATAACTTGCGAACATGGAGGTCGACGTGTGACCAGAACAGAATACAACGGTACGATTAAAGTTCTTGCTGATTGTTATGACGGCAAGCGGCTATCTTCGCCGAACGATGTCGTTGTAAAATCTGACGATTCAATCTGGTTCACCGATCCGCCGTTTGGCATTATGGGCAATTATGAAGGGTATAGAGCTGAACCTGAACTAGGTCAAAACATCTATCGTCTGGAGCCTGAGACTGGATCTTTGATCATTGTTGCAGACGATGTTTTAGGGCCCAATGGACTTGCATTTTCACCGGATGAGACGCGACTATATGTTGTCGAGTCTCGTGGAGACCCGACACGGAAAATTTTAGAGTATGAGGTTTCTCCTGACGGAGTAACAATTTTGAACAAGCGAGTTCTCATAGATGCGGGCAAGGGAACACCTGATGGATTTCGCATAGACTTAGATGGCAACCTGTGGTGTGGATGGGGGATGGGCTCAGCAGAATTGGACGGCGTAATGATATTTGCGCCGGACGGCACCCCAATCGGTCGCATCGCATTACCGGAACGCTGTGCAAACCTGTGTTTTGGCGGACGTGCAAACAGCAGGCTATTTATGGCCGCTAGTACATCGGTTTATGCTCTTTATGTGAATGTTGCTGGTGTTGAGGGCGGGTGAAATAGATAAAGTTTATTTAATGTCGCTGAGATAACATATATTTCTCCAAGGCTATGGAACGGAAATTTTACAGCCCTTATAGACGCATCATAAAGCTGTATAATGCGGGTTAGATGTTTTTATGTCGCCGGTGCCAAGGACCNTTTCNCTTCCCCTTCCCCNTCCCCTTCCCCAAAAAAGTGGGTCTAAATGGAAAAGAATCGCAAGAATCTTATGAGAAGCCAAAATCCAAGGGCATATTTTGCGAACGTATGAGCGCCGGCAAATGACCACTCAGTCGTCAAAGCGACGGGCTGATACTGACCTTATTTATATGCTAGACGTTATATGAAACTGGGGTGGATCGTTTTATTGCTGACGTCTGACAATTGGACAATTAAAAANCNAAGCACGAGTAAACCNTTTATTTGGACCTATTTAATGACTTTGGCTGCCCTGAGCGCCAAAACTTCGTCTGAGGAATAACCTAATTCGGATAAAATAGCTTGGCTATCAGTGCCAAAACCCGGGGGAGGCCTGCTGTGTTTTGGTCCTCCATGCGCAAAGGAAAACGCTGCAGTCGGAAGCTCCGGTGGTGCGCCCGGACCCAGAGGCATGCCGTAGGATTGTAAAAATTGTCGGGATGCGATTTGAGGTTCTTTAAGCGTTTCATCTATTCGCCGCGCTCTAGCTGCGGGAATATGCTGCGCGTTCAAAAGGTCCTCCCACTCTCTCGCTGTTTTTTTGGCAAGCGCGCAAGCGATCTTTTGACGGTCATCATCTTGTTTTATCGGGTATTCTTCTTTTGAGGTGGCTAGAATTTCTTCTGCCCGATCTGCAAACCCCAGAATTCGCATAAATTTTGAAAATTGCGTTTTTGTATAAGCCGCCACNACGAGCCAACCCTCCTGCGTTTGATAAGCAGAATTGGACGGACGCCCTATATTTTCATTGCCATANGCGGGAGGNGTTTTCCCTGTAGCCAATGTTTGACCTACATGCGCTGTCATCAACATCAGTGCTGCATCTGCCATGGCAAGATCAATATTCTGTCCCTTGCCGGTTCGTTGTCTTTGAAACAATGCAGCCGCAACAGCAAAGGCCGCTTGCATGCCTGTTCCATAATCAATCACTGGAGGTCCTACCCGCAGAGGACGTTCACCATCATCCCCCCACCCATTAGCATACATCAGTCCAGTATAAGCCTGAATAACCAGATCATAGGCTGGATGCTCTGCCTTTGGCCCCGTGCGTCCATAACCTGTTAATGAGCAATATATGAGGTCGGGACGTATTTGCGCAAGATCATCATACCCAAGGCCTAAGCGGTCCAGTGCAGACCCTGCATAGTTTTGTATTACCACGTCTGCAGTTGCCACAAGTTTAAAAAAAACATCACGCCCCTGTGACGTTTTCAAATCGAGAACCAACGAACGTTTGCCCGCTGCTTGGGGCATAAAATACGTTCCCGTGAGTTCAGCATTCAATACTGCTGAACTGCCTTCATCACGAGTCATATCTGGGTTATCAGGAGGTTCGACTTTAATTACATCTGCACCCAAAGTTGCGAGTTGAAACGCACAAAATGGGCCCGCCAAGACGTGAGTCAGGTCTAACACCTTTATGCCTTCGAATGGTTGCATTGAAGCATTGCCTTTTTCAACACGGCCCAGAAAAACAATCACATTTAGTTCGAGCAGTCATTTCTAAAGTAATCANTTTATCATCNATTGAAATTTTTTGTACAAAAAATTTTCCAGAGATTGGAGAACTCCCGCACNNTTACAATCTNCTNAGATACTCAATCAAGGAGGTTTTTATCTTAATCGAGCAAATGGCTTGTACTTTAATAACAGCTTTTTGGGCGATCTTAGCAGAAATATTGCACCGTTTTGTCTGAGCTCATTATATAAGCAGTGGTCTTAGATCCGAGATTCTTTGCCAACTAGTAGGGTCATGCCTTTAATAGTTGCGCTCAACTTCACCTCTTTAACAGAAGCAGTTTCCAAAGCATTAAATGNTTCGCAATCTATATTTCTAATTGCTTTACTTCGGTCCACTTGAAAATTGATAATGCTAATTCCTGTTACGGTCCTTCGCTTTTACAGCAAGGCCTTTCGTCCATTGCATCCGTTTTTAAAAGTTATCCACGGAATGCTCTTGATCATCAGGAATGCATCGTTTTATTTACACTGTAATAGAGATAAACACTTACCATTCAGTCATTTCACGTATCCCTAGGGCCTCCTTGCGCAATATTTTTTTTCTTTCTCCATTCTGCAAATTTTGTAAGGTTTTCGTCTTTTGTCGCTGGATATAGACCAATAATAGTCGCACCTTGCTGAACTTGCTCAATAACGAAGCTTTCGTAGGCCGTCATTTCATAAGCCTCGTCAGCCACTTCCTTGGCAATAGAAGCGGGGATAATAATGACGCCATCATCATCACCCACAACAATATCACCTGGAAAAACAGGAGCATCCCCGCATCCTATAGGTTCGTTGATCGCGATTGCCTCGTTAGTGGTCAAGTTGGTCGGACTGGAGGGCCGATTNTGATAGGCCGGCATTTCTAGCTTAGCAATGTTCATGGCATCCCGGAAACCACCATCAGTCACTACGCCTGCGGCACCTCGCATCATAAGTCGCGTGACCAAAATATCTCCTGCACTGGCGGCATAGGCGGATTTACGGCTATCCATAATCAACACATGACCGGCTGGGCATTCTTCAATCGCCCTGCGCTGAGGGTGTGCGGGGTTGCGAAACTCAGTCAACTGGTTGCGATCCTCACGGGCGGGCATGTAACGCAGCGTGAAAGCAGGGCCAACCATGTTCCGACCCTTTTGGGCAAGCGGTCGCACATCTTGTATCACTTGATTGCGAAGGCCACGCTTGAACAATGCCGTGGCAATTGTGGCAACTGATACGTTTTCCAGCTTTTTCTTNGTTTCAAGACTCAAAGNGTGGGAAGTCATTTACNTTCCTTATAGGATTTTGTTTTCAGACAGAAACTTTTCAAGTTGATTATTNTGTTGACGCGTTAAAGGCCAAGCTGAAGGTGGACGGGTNGGACCACAATCAAAACCTTGGGCCAAAAGTGCCGCTTTCACAGCAGTGACATTCGTGCCATTAAGTTCTTCGGCACGGATATCTTCAAATGTGCGCATTCCGTTTATAAGTTGGCCGGCCTTANAAAAATCGCCAATCGATAATGCGGCGTGGATAGCGACTGACCGCTCGGGCCAGACATTGATCAGCCCACTGGTAAAACCTCGTGCGCCCACGGCATAAAATGTTGGAGCCCAGACCTCCGCCAGTCCACCTACCCAGATGATCCCCGGGTCACACACGGCGATAGAAGCAGCCAGTATCGTAGGATTTGGCGTTGCCCACTTAACTCCTTTGACACCTTCAATGTCACATAGAGCCTTGATGGCGTCTGTTCCAATAGCATCATTTCGCAGATANAGGATAATCGGNAAGTCGCCAGAAGCTTGAGAAACAGTTTTTACGTATTCAATGATCCCACGCGGGCTCACAAATGGATCAGGGGGTTGATGGATCATCAATGCGCTTGCACCTGCGTCCGCTGAAACCTCGGCGAGTTTGCAGGCATCGCGNACGCCTCGGCCAACCCCCGCTAAAAGCGGTGCACGTTTATCTACCATNGCAGCGACATCCCGCACCATAGTGCAAGCCTCATCGGTGGTCAGNGCATAAAACTCGCCAGTATTGCCATTAACCACCGGCATATGGACACCAGCGTTCAGGGCGCGATCAATGATCGGCTCCAATTTAGCTGGTGCAATATCACCCTTGCTACAATATGGCGTAACCAAAATGCCGGAAATACCAGATAATGCTTTATCAAGATCATGAGTCATTAGAAAATGTCCGGTTCGCCAGCAGCCTTGCCGTGGCTTTGTTGCAAGTAATCAAAATCACAGCCAGTATCTGCCTGTCCNACGTGCTTAGAAAACATCCAGCCCCAACCGCGCTGGAAACGAGGTTGAGGTGGGCACCATCTCTGTCTTCGGTCTTCAAGCTCTGCTTCGTCCACCAGCATGTCGAGCCTCCGGTTTGGTANNTCGAGCCGCACTAAATCGCCAGTCTTCAAAAGCGCTAACGGTCCACCCACATAGCTTTCAGGCGCTACGTGGAGAACGCAGGCNCCGTAGGAGGTGCCAGACATCCTCGCATCGGATATCCTTAGCATGTCACGGTGTCCCAGCTTGATTAGCGCTTTCGGTATCGGGAGCATTCCCCATTCAGGAAAGCCCGGACCACCTTGGGGACCAGCGTTCCGCAGAACCAGCACTGTTTCAGGCGTGATGTCCAAATCGGGATCATCCACCGCCGTTTTCATCTCTGGATAGCTATCAAAAACGAGTGCAGGACCTTCATGCACATGAAATCTTGGATCACAGGCAGCTGGTTTGATAACTGATCCGTCCGGACAAAGATTACCGCGCAAAACAGCCAACGATCCTTCATGAAAAACTGGATTAGACAGCGACCGTATCACATCGTCGTTGAAAACCTCTGCCTCAGCTATATTTTCGCCAACTGTGGTGCCCGAAACGGTCATACACGACGTGTCCAACCTTTCAGAGATTTGCTTCATCATTGCCAGCAATCCACCTGCATAGAAGAAATCTTCCATTAGATACTCTTTGCCAGACGGGCGGATATTGGCCAGCATCGGAGTTTNGCGGCCTAGTTTATCAAGCTCGTCGAGTGTCAGTACCACGCCCGCTCGGCGCGCCATAGCGATAAGATGTACGACGGCATTAGTGGAACACCCCGTAGCCATCGCAATGATTGCTGCATTACGCACAGAGGCAGGAGTTACTATCTCATCAGGCGTGATATCTTTCCAAACCATTTCGACAATCCGTCTCCCGCAGGCACTGGCCATTCGGCTATGGTTTGCATCAACTGCAGGAATAGAAGAGGCACCCGGCAATGTTAATCCGAGAGAGTCAGCGATTGCTGTCATGGTCGAGGCAGTTCCCATCGTCATACAAACGCCATGTGAGCGGGCAATGCCTCCCTGAATTCCGCGCCATTCCTTGTCCGAAATATTACCAGCACGACGCTCATCCCAATATTTCCAAGCGTCGGAGCCGGAGCCAAGAATTTTACCTGAGTGATTACCGCGCAGCATAGGTCCGGCAGGTAGGTAGATAAANGGAATACCAGCCGAGAGCGCTCCCATAATAAGTCCGGGAGTGGTCTTGTCGCAACCACCCATCAAAATAACGCCATCAAAGGGATGCGAGCGAATAACTTCTTCAACCTCCATGGCAAGCATGTTTCGATATAACATCGAGGTTGGCTTTGTGAATTGCTCGTCAAGAGATAAAACCGGCATTTCAATTGGAAAACCGCCTGCCTGATTCACNCCACGCTTCACNTCTTTTGCGCGTTCGGGAAAGTGGCCATGGCAAGAATTAATCTCCGACCAAGTATTTAGGATGCCAATAATTGGTTTTCCAAGAAATTCTTCCTCAGNATANCCAAGCTGCATCATCCNTGACCGGTGCCCAAAGGTACGCAAATCATCAGGACCGAACCAGCGAGAACTGCGCAGTGTNTCGGGGGTCTTNAATTGTGAACTTGGCATATTACTCTCCCGCTTACTATGAAGACGCCGCGTAGTATAAGCGTCTCTCATTGTTTTTTTGCAATCCCTTTCAGGCCGCACATTATCTACTGGAACCAATTACAGTCTTAAGCATGTGGCGTTCTTCTTCTGTAAGGTCTGTTAAAGGCGTACGCACAGATCCGGTGTGAAAGCCACGCAGAGCGACACCTGCCTTTATAGCCGAAACAGCGTATCCTGCCTTTCGATCCCGGATCCGAGNAAACGGATAGTAGAAATCTCGTAGCAAAGCATTGCATGTCGCATCATCTCCATTCGAAAATGCAGCATAAAAAGCTAAAGCGGTTTCTGGAACAAAATTGAACACAGCTGATGAGTAAGTATCAACCCCTGCTCCCCGGAATGCTTGGGCAAACAGTTCATGCGTAGGCATGCCCCCTATGTATGCCAAACGGGCACCCAGTCTGACGGTAATTCGTTTAACAGTGTCGATATCGCCGGTTCCATCCTTAAAGCCTATCAAATTAGGGCATTGATCCACCAACTGTTCCAATGTTTCGGCTGACACAACCGAATGTCCACGATTGTAGATNATCACTCCCATTTGTGTTGANTTACAAACAGCTCGGATATGCGCCGCAATCCCATCCTGAGGCGCATTAATCAGGTAATGCGGCAACAAAAGTATCCCATCGCCGCCTGCAGCTTCGATCTGCTGAGCCATATCGCAGGCCATTCTCGTACCATAACCACAGCCTGCAATCACCGGTTTGGTCGGTTGCACAACCCGCGCTGTCTTAACAACATCGATTACTTCGGCAGGCGCCAGAGAGAACAACTCACCCGTGCCACCAGCCACAATCAATCCGGCAATCTTATGCGGTGACAGCCATTCTAGATGTGCGGCAAANGCATNTGGATTAAAGGCACCTTCACAGTCGAACGGGGTAACTGGAAAAGACAATAGCCCCGATCGAATAAGGTCGCGTAGGTCTTCAGGTGCAATCATATTAGGCATTAAACTTCTCAGCTTTCATGAATACCATCTGCACAAAATGCACCGCCTTGATACACCGAATTTACGTCCTGCGCGGAGGGTGGATTCATTTCTTGATCAATCCGGGCACGAAACTTTTCTGCATTATCTTTAGGTTGCCAGCCCAGATAACCGACTTCGCTGTTGTCCCACCAAGAGGCGTCATTCGCTGATACGCCATAAATAACTGGGCAGCCTAACCGTTGCACCATGAAAATCCTTTGGATCAGTAGAACCAAATCATCATGGCTGAGCCAACTGGATAACATTCGATGATTACGCGGTTCCGGAAAACACGAGCCAATGCGGATACTTGCCGTTTCGATACCAAATTTATGATAATACATACTAGCCAGCGCCTCACCAAACACTTTGGACACGCCGTACAACCCATCGGGTTTATGCNTAGCATTGGCGTCAATACGCGAACTCTGCTCATAGAACCCAGTTACGTGGTTCGAACTAGCAAAGACAATGCGCGGATTGACCGAGGACTTTCGCGCCGCCTCAAACAAGTTTACCATTCCGTCAATATTCGCGGCTTGAATAGTCTCCCATGGGGCTTCCGTGGCCTGTCCGCCCATATGTACGATGCCGTCGCACCCTTCGACNAGTGCCTNAACCGCAACTTTATCNGAAAGATCGCAATAAACCAGCTCTTCGTTTGACTTCGCTTCGCCCAACCCTTTGCGCGCGTTTAATCGTAGCGTTTTGGCCAAAGGCGGCAAACGCTTGCGACAGACGGCGCCCAATTGCCCATTTGCGCCAGTGATAAGGAGTTTGTTTAGCATGCTCACCTCTTNTCTTAGCCTATAAAATGACCGCTGCGGCNTTATGTATAAGCGGTGGATCCATCCGGGCGACGCGGCAGTTTCCGTTCCCAATGAATGTAATTGTCAGTTTGCAGATAAGTTTCGTCGATCTTAACTCCCCAACCAGCTTGGTCAGGACGGAGTTCCAGGTGGCCATCAACGGGCAAGTAAGGGTCGCAGACATACGACATCTNCTGCTCGAACTTTAACTGGTTTCGGCTAAGATAGGCAGCAGACCCTGGCAGACGATATTCTAGGATTTTAAAGTTNGGACAAGCAGCGGCAAAGTGTACATTGACTGCTGTGGCCAATGGCCCCATNGGATTGTGAGGTGCAACGGGTACATAAAAGGCCTCAGCAATCGCTGCGATCTTACGCATCTCAAGCAACCCACCCACCACACAGATATCCGGTTGAATGATATCGGCACCTGCACATTGAAGCAATCGCAGAAATTCATAGCGTGAATACAGGCTCTCACCGGTCGCTAGCGGCACTGTCAACTTGGCCTTTAGCCGCCCCCAAGCTTCGATGTTTTCCGGTCGGATTGGTTCTTCAAAAAATAGCGGATGAAAGGGTGCCAATGCGTTACCCATTTGAGCCGCCTGCCATGGCTCAAACAAACGGGCATGGGCGTCAAATGCAAAGGTNACGTCGGGGCAGGCCTCGGTCAATGCGGCCACCCAATCAGTCAACATACCCAGAACCTTGCCCCAAGGGTTGGCGTGTATATCACAACGATAAGGAGACAATTTGAAAGCTGTAAAACCAAAAGTCTCTTGCATCATNGTCATATGGTCGCGCATTTCCTCCACATCTGGCGCTGAATAAACGCCCTGATACACTGCAATTCTATCNCGCACCGCGCCACCAAGTAGCGCATAGACCGGCACATCCAGAGCCTTGGCCGAAATATCCCAAAGCGCGTGATCTACTGCCGAGATCGCCGCCAGCCCCAATGCGCCTGGTGGGAAACGCGCCTGTTGCATCAGCTTTAGGATTATTGCTTCTACTCGGCGCGGGTCCTCGCCCTGAAGCTGCAGAAATAAGTATTCCAACAGTAACGGTAAGGCACGGTCTGGCCCATGATTATAACACTCGCCCCAGCCTGTGATGCCTTCATNTGTGTCAATCGCCACCAAAACGCGGGGACGGTTGCCATCTCGTGACATAAAGCTGCGTAATCCNGTTATTTTCATTTTGTCAGCCTGCCTTCAAGAGTGGGGAGGGTCTGTGTTGCAATTGGTGTGGTAAAAAACCAAATTACTTGGATACACTTGTTTGGATGCACTTTCGTCCAATAGTATCGAAGCAAGATTGACTTCATCCGTTAAACCTAGTCTGAGGCACGCCTTGAATGCCCAGCCCGGTAATGGCAAACAGACTGCCTGCCTCTGACCTATTTCGCCCCTTAGCCTCCCCCCCTCCTATCGACGTCACATAAAGTACGTCCAAGTTNGGCCCACCAAACATCGGCTTGCTAGGCTTTTCGATCGGCATGTCTATACTCATCAAGACTTTGCCTTCCGGCGATAGGCGGTAAATTTGACCACCACCGACTCCAGCTTGCCAATAGCATCCCTCGCGATCTACGGTACCCCCATCAGGACGGCCAGACACAACTTTTGTATCGAAAAATAGCGAAGGGGCACCAGGTGTGCCCGTGTCACTATCATAGTCACAGACCCAAATTTTTCTTACTTTTGGATGACTATCGGAAAAATACATCCGGCGCCCATCTGGCGAAAAGGCAAGACCGTTGGTGGTATAGATGCCACCTTTCCAAAAGGTCACACTGCCATCTGGGTCCAAACGATAAAAAGCTCCGCCAGGTGTTGGGCTCCCGCCAATTTTCATTGTGCCCGCCCAGAAACGGCCATTATTGTCAGTGGCACCATCATTGAAACGATTTTCGGGTAGATGGGCCTCAGGATCACAAATCTTACCACATGCACCAGTCTCTGGATCAAATGTNCAAAAGCCAGACTGCGTCGCTAGCACTAGCCCACCCGAAGCGCGTAGGGCTAAACAGCCCACAGGCTCGCCCACACTGTAGGGAAGATTCTCACCTGTGCTTGGATCAAAACGATAGACAAGTCCCACCGGTATATCGACCCACCATAATACTTCTTCTACATCGTCCCATACGGCACCTTCGCCCACAGAACTGCAAGTCGATGCAATGCATGTGACTTCATAAGTCATCTATTGCCCCTTGAAAACGCGGCGTTCTGAGCCGTCAACATGCTTTATCATCGCTTTTCGCGCCGCCAAAGGATCATTGGCGGCAATTGCTTCAACAATCGCCTGATGTTCGCTAGTCATTCGCTTCCCAGTACGCACCCTTGTCATCCCGAGACTTCGAACAAAAGAACCAACAAAGATCCAGTGCGGCCTCAGCATGTCTATGGTCTCCAGCATAAACCGGCTGTCTGACAACTCGGCCAAACATATGTGGAATTTAAAATCTGCCTCAACCGATTCACCATCATTGTCCAAACGCCGCTGCACCTCGTCCACCATTTCGCGCAAACGCCTGATATCCGATGGAGAAGCTCGACGCGCGGCCATTTCAGCGCAATCCCCTTCAATTGTACGACGAAAATGGAAATAACAGGTAATATCGTCGATACTGCTAAGCGAGCTAAAACCAGACTGCTCAGTCGGGGATCCCCTTGTAACAAACGACCCAGCTCCACGCCTCGACACTATAAGCCCGGAATCCCTTAGCTTCGCTAGCGCCGCGCGGACCACAGGACGTGAAACTCCATGTTCTTCGCAGAGATCATTCTCGCTTGGCAGCTTTTCACCCAAACTGTAGGTGCCAAAGCGAATCTTATCCAAAAGTTGCTTATATACATGGCTTTCCAACCGGTCCGGACCGGAAGATTGCTGATCGATCAATTCTGAAAGTAAATCTGATACCATAAGCCCTATTTATGCTTTTGCAGCTGAATTTACAATATAAAAGTTGTTTCACAACATTGTATAATATGTTTGACAACTGTGTATTATGGTGCTGTTGTAAAGATCTGATGTTGTACAGATCTAATTATGCGCAGCATGCGCATTAGGGAGGAAAACATGACAAAATTTTCACGACTGACGTCGCTAGCCACTGTGGCTCTCGGCGCTTTACTTTATCCCTTATCATTGGCTGCTTACCAAGACGCTCCAATGCTGCAAGGCAAGGGTCTACCTCTGGTGGCCGAACGACTACCCGATCAGCCGGAAGTAATTAAGCCACTCCAAGAAGTAGGCAGTTACGGCGGAACCATGCGACGCTTTTTATCTGGGTCAAATGATCACAATTCCATTTTGCGCTTTGGGGGACGTCAGGGTCTCACTCGATGGAAAGCTGATTTTAGCCAAGTAATACCGAATGTTGCTGAAAGTTGGGAATTGAATGACGACAGTTCAGAATTCACATTTCATCTGCGTAAGGGCATGAAATGGTCTGATGGGCATCCTTTCACAGCGGATGATATTGTTTTTTTTGTTGATGACCTGTTGCACAACAAGGATTTCTATCCAAACCCGCCTGCAAGATATGTCATAGCTGGTGAAACGATGACAGCAGAAAAAATCGATGACCATACAGTAACTTTGAAATTTGCTGCGTCTTACGGAACTTTTTTGACTGAGCTTGCAACACCTCTTGCTCAGGAACCAGTTCTTTGGGCAAAGCATTTTTGCCAGCAGTATCACCCCGATTACAACTCTGATATTCAGTCATTAATTGACGCGGCCGAGGCTGTTGATGATTGGCCATCACTTTTCCGTTTGAATTGTGGGGAAGTGGAAGCACCAAATCGCTGGTCCAATGCAGATCGCCCGACGCTTGACCCGTGGGTAGTTACAGGAGATGGATATTCAGCTGGCACCACTCAGGTGATTATGGAGAGAAACCCTTACTTCTGGCAGGTCGATACTGCTGGAAATCAACTGCCTTACGTTGACAAACTTCAATGGGGTGTAAGCCAAGACGCACAAGCGATCTTGCTCGAAGCAATTGCAGGGAACATCGACATGCAAGCTAGGCGCATATCAAACCCTGCGAATAAACCGGTTTTGGCCGAAAATGCAGAGAAAGCTGGGTATAAACTGTACGAGCGGATCAGCGCCAATTCTAACATTATGGCTATTCACTTGAACCAGACTCACAAAGATCCAGTAATGCGCGAACTAATTCGTAATAAAAATGTTCGCATAGCCCTTAGCATTGGTATGGACCGTGATGAATTAATTGACATTGTTTGGCAAGGACAGGGTGAACCTTGGCAAATAGGCCCGTCCAAGTCACATGTACTGTACAATGAACAATTGGGTACGCAACACACTGAATATGATCCCGATAAGGCTAACGAGCTTTTAGATGCTGCGGGCTACGCCGATAAAAACAATGATGGGATCCGCCTACTTCCAAATGGAAAACCAATCATTTTCAATGTTAATTATGCAGGTGTTGAACAACCAGAATGGGGCGACGCTCTGGAGATCATTCGTGAGCAATGGTCTGAGATCGGTATTGGCGTCAATTCCTCAAGCGTTGAGCGATCAATTAACTACAGTCGCGGAGAAGCCAACGAACACGATTTCATGGTTTGGGGCGCTCCAGGCGGTCTCGATCCGACCCTGTCGCCGCGGGACGTGCTTGCAGTACACCCCCAGGCAAGTTGGTTTGGCATCCCTTGGGTACGCTGGTATCTGAGTGGTGGTACAGAGGGCGAAGAACCGTCGGAAAGCATGAAAACGCGCCTTGACCTTTACAATGCATTCAAAGCTGAGGCGGATCCTGAAAAAGGTCTAGATATCTTCAGGGAAATTCACCAAATGGCTGCGGACGAGTTTGAGGTTTTTGGCATTTCGACTGCCTCCAGCCAATGGGGCGTTGTGAATGCAAAGCTTCGCAATGTGCCTGAATCTTTGCCCGGTTCCTGGATGTATCCAGATCCTGCTCCGACTTTGCCGCAGCAATATTTTTACGCAGATTAAAGTGATAATAATGTAATGTAGCCGGCCCCAGAGATGGGGCCGGTTAATACTAATTTAATAAATGGGTTATCAAAGATGCTTTGGCGCTACATTTTGAAACGGGTCTTTTGGATGATACCCTTTATGTTCGCTATTTCAGTGGTCGCATTCTTGTTAATTCAAGCCCCGCCTGGGGACTTTTTAACAACCTATATAGCTAGATTAGGTGAGTCTGATGAAATTCTTGATCAAGCAACAATAGATAATCTAAGAGCCCGTTTTGGACTCGATAAACCGATTTATGTACAGTATTTTAAGTGGGTTTCTAACCTAATAGTTGGTGACTTCGGCATGTCATTCGAATGGCGCCAGCCCGTTAGCGATTTGATATGGGAGTGGATGGGTCTTACAATGTGCCTCTCATTTGCAACGCTTATTTTTACCTGGGCCATTGCTTTTCCAATTGGCGTTTATTCAGCGGTACACAAATACTCCATCGGCGACTATATCGCTACTGCCATTGGCTTTATTGGTTTGGCGACTCCGAATTTTTTGTTGGCATTAGTCCTGATGTATATTGGTGTCGTTCATTTTGGCACTGATGTCGGCGGGCTATTTTCAAGTGAGTATAAAAATGCTCCTTGGAGTTGGAAGAAGTTCTGGAATCTATTAGAGCATCTTTGGTTGCCAGTTTTTGTTCTGGGTACTTCTGCTACTGCCAGCTTAATCCGCATCATGCGCGCCAATCTGTTAGATGAGTTGAGTAAACCTTACGTTGACACCGCCCGCGCCAAGGGACTTTCAGAGTTTTGGCTGATATTGAAATACCCTGTTCGCGTAGCACTAAATCCATTCATCTCTACCATTGGCTGGGTATTGCCCAATCTAGTTTCAGGCGCAGTGGTGACTGCTATCGTCCTGAGCCTGCCCACTGCTGGACCTTTGATGCTGCAAGCGCTCCTTAGCCAGGACATGTATCTGGCTGGGGCATTTGTACTGCTACTATCATCGTTGACCGTTATCGGAATGCTAATCTCTGACATATTATTAGTTTTGCTGGATCCACGGGTCCGCTATGAGTGAAACGAGCGAGCAAAACCTGAGCCTTAACCCAGAAAATTCGGGTAAAGAAGTCGCTATTGCCTCGCAATTTCAACTGACGTGGTGGGCCTTCAAGCGACATAAGATAGCAATTATCGCCTTGTGGGTCATTGGTATCATGTATTTGCTCGCGATCTTTGCTGAGTTTGTAGCACCTGACAACCCATTCAAACAAAATCGCCGCGCTGTCTATCATCCACCTCAGATGCTTCATTTTATCGATACTTCCGAAGAGGGTAGGCATATCCGTCCCTATTTTTGGAAAATGAAACGAGAACGGGATCCTGAGACACTGGCAGTAACTTATGTAAAGTCAGGTGAAAAGATCTATCTTCGCTTGTTTGGCAAAGGTCCAGAATACAAGTTTTGGGGTCTCTGGAATACAAATATCAAGCTGTTTGCGACTGAAAAACCACGTGAAAAGTTTTTTCTTTTTGGCGCCGACCGGATGGGTCGCGATATGTTCAGCAGGGTTCTATATGGCACTCGGATATCTATGTCCATCGGTCTTGTTGGGGTTGTAATATCGCTGGTTCTGGGGGTGACCCTTGGCGGGATTTCAGGCTACTTTGGCGGCCGAGTCGATGCTGTCATTCAACGTCTTATTGAGTTTGTGTTATCACTGCCCACGATCCCAATCTGGCTGGCTTTGGCAGCGTCACTTCCGCCCTCTTGGCCCATCTATAAACAGTATTTTGTGATTACACTGATTGTCAGTCTAGTGGGATGGACTGAATTGGGCCGCGTGGTAAGGGGACGCTTTCTCGCGATGAAGAATGATGATTTTGTCGTCGCAGCTCGGTTAGACGGTGCCTCAGAGTCCCGAATTATTTTCCGCCATATGCTTCCCAGCCTGACCAGTCATATCATTGCCTCGCTAACACTGGCGATCCCTCTGATGATCCTTGCTGAGACCGGGCTCAGCTTTTTAGGCTTTGGTCTTACACCACCTGCTATCTCGTGGGGGGTGTTACTGAAAGAGGCGCAGAATATTATCTCGATTAGCCAGGCCCCTTGGCTATTTATTCCTGGCGGCTTTGTGGTGCTTGCAGTGCTGTCCTTTAATTTTCTAGGAGACGGCATGCGAGATGCGGCAGACCCTTATGGAAACTGATAAAAGTCCCATTCTCCAGGTGCAAAATCTTAATCTTGGCTTCAACATGCGCCAAGGCATGGTTAACGTATTGCACGGCATCAGCTTTGACCTGCATCGTTGTAAGACTACCTGTATTGTAGGTGAAAGTGGATCGGGCAAGTCGGTAACTGCGCGAGCAATTCTGAATATGGTGCCCCGGCCAGGCTCTATAAATGGCGGTCAGATCCTATTTAACCCAGATGG
>NYVC01000067.1 GCA_002684375.1 Marinovum sp. | reverse complement strand
GTGGCGGACAGACAGGGATTCGAACCCTGGAGACGGTCTCCCGCCTACACACTTTCCAAGCGTGCGCCTTCGACCACTCGGCCACCTGTCCATGAAGCCGCTTTTAAGGGATAGCGCCAACAAGGTGCAAGCAAGAATGTAACCGTACGAAAATTAATCGCAAGTATCCACATAATCTTGTGGCAACTCACCCCGTGAAGCGCAGAGTGACTCGCCGGTTTTGACGCCCCTTTTTCTCAATCTTCGCAACAAGCAACGGCATAATCTCTCCCGTGCGTGCAACATGAGTGCCTCCGCAGGGCTGCAGATCAATCCGAGCCTGCTCTTCACCGATCTGCACCAGACGCACCTGCCCGGCCCCAACCGGCGGCTTGACCGACATCGTCTTGATCAATTGCGGGTTATCCAGCAATTGTTGGTCGCTGATCCAACTGTCGGTCACAGGTAAATCCTGGGCAATCAGGGCGTTTAAATCTGATTGCAGACCTGCTTTCTCTGGCGGAGCATCCGGCATATCAAAATCAAGCCTACCTTTTTCACTACCAACCGCACCACCGGTTACCGGCAATGGAATGACTACGGACAGCAGGTGCAATGCCGTGTGCATCTGCATCATGCGGTAGCGCCTATCCCAGTCCAAGTCTTGAAAAACCTCAGCCCCCACAGGTGGGAGGCACCCAGGTTCCGCCGCCAGTAAGACAACAGCGCCATCATGGCCTTTAACGGTTGTCGCAACCTTCAGTTGCCCACTCTGCCAATGGATGGTGCCACTGTCACCAGGTTGCCCACCCCCTGTCGGATAAAAAATAGAACGTTCCAAGACCAAGCCACCTTCCGGCGTATGGGCGGTGACCAGACAGCGATGTTCGCGCTGATAGGCATCTTGCAGAAAAAGCAACTCGGTCATGACGCGGGGTTTTCCTTGAGCGATTGTGGATTACGCAGCCAAACGTCGCGCTGTGGAAAAGGAATTTCAATCCCTTCTTCAGCAAATCGCTTGGCAATTTCATGGTTGATATCAGACTTGGCAGATAAAGACCAATTCACATCCCGCAAAATAGCCCGAACCTCGAAATCCATAGAGTTTGCACCAAAACCCTGAAAAACCACCGATGGAGCCGGCTCGGTCATGACCAAAGGGTGCGCTTCGGCAATTTCGCGCAAGACCGCTTCAACCCTGCGGGTGTCAGTGCCATAAGCCACACCTACTGAAACGATGACCCGCCCCACTGTGTTGCCGCGGGTCCAATTCGTGACCACCCCAGACACCAGATCGGCGTTGGGTACGATCACATCCGTTCGATCAAAGGTTTCGATCCGGGTGGAGCGTACCGAGATGTCGCGCACATACCCCATGTAACCAGCAACTTCGATCCAGTCACCCTCGGTGATAGGGCGCTCGATCAACAAGATGATCCCCGAGACAAAATTAGACACGATGTTTTGGAGACCAAAGCCGATACCGACCGACAGAGCACCGGCCACAATTGCCAACGACGATAGGTTTAGCCCAGCGCTACTGATCGCAATTAACGCCGCCAGAAAAATCCCAACATAACCCACGCCGGCAGTGATGGCATTTTGGGCGCCAATCTCAATTTTCGTCTTGGGCAAAACGCTGTTGCGCAAAGCCCCTTGCATCAGACGGGTGATCATATAGCCCGCCATAAAAATCAGTGCGAAGGCCAGAAAATCGATCGGCGAAAGCCGCGCGTCGCCCAGCATGATTCCGGCATTAAACTGTGCCCAGATTTCGGTCAGCTCCGCGACCCTTGCGCCCCAAATTAAAGCCAGGACTGGCACGGCCAGCGCACAGAGTGCGAGCGCCAATAGTACAGGCACCAGACTGTCTTCGACAGAGACTGCGCCGCGCATCACCAGCCCGTACAATGCGGTTAGAAACTTGAGAAAGACCAACAATACCGCAAGTAAAACCAAGGTCTCTATTGTATTGAATAAGACAAATTCTGCGGCATGCTGATAGCCGATGGCCGCCAGAATCGGCGCTGCAAAGGCCACAAAAACAATCCCACGGCCAACAAAGCGTATTACCCGTTCGCGTACAGACCCAGCGCTGCGAAACTGATTGTCAGAAACAGGCGCCGACTTAAAAAAATACCCAACCCGAAATAGCAAAATTCCCAGAACAACAATAAATGGTAATGACAGGACTGCGCTTAGCCCGTCAAAGGCCATATCAGAGAACAGCACCGCAAACACCGCATTATGCCCCAGCATGACCAAAGTGATCAAAAGCGCATAGTGGTGCAGGCGAACACGAATAGGGTCGGCAAACTGCAAAAAGGCCCGGCCTTCGTCAGCAATCAATAATTGTCCACTGACCCATCTGAGACTGACAAAGCCAATAGCCCAGAGCGGCAAGCTTTCCAAAATCAGCGCGCTGCGGCGCCCCAACAGCCCCGGCTCTGACAAACCGACACTCAACGCAAACAGGGCTGCGACAGGTAGCACAAGTCTTCCAATCGAAATTAAAAACCGCCAGACTTCTGTCTGTTCGCGGCCTCGCCGGCTCAAGGCCTGCCCAGCGGCCTCGACCCAATGTCCACCACGCACCAGCATTACCAACCCGATCAAAAGGTAAAACCCCGTAAACAAAAAGGTTTCCAAGCGCTCGATCGGGGTAATATCAGCGGATACCGCACGCGAAATTTCCAGTTTCCATTGCGAAAATGATTGCAGAATCCCGATCAAGGTCGGCTGCCACATCGCGGGGCTCAGCGGGCTGGGCCCCAGAGAAAACAGCCGCTCTGTCTGCTGGGTCCGGATCATTGCATCAATTTCTTGGATCAGGCCATCTGCATGATTATACGCTTCTTGCGCCGTCAGCCCCGGAACCACCAAAACGCTGATCTTCATATTTAATTCAGCGCGGCGGCGCGTAATCTCGATAGGATCACTGCCGTCCTCGGCCACAGGGCCTAATGTCGCCAATTGGGATCGCAAAGTACTGATGCGAATTTTATTTTCCTCGCGGGCACTTGAAAATTGCGTGCGCCATTCTGCAAGCGTTTGCCGGCGACGTTCCAAGACCCCTTTCGAGGCCCGCCCGCGCTCAATCAGTCTTTCTGAGCGCTCAGAAACGCTTCGCCACTCCACATAATCAGGCGCAATCTCAGCCTCTTGGGCCAAGCCCGGACCAGCCACACCCGCGAACATAAAGATCATTAGGCAAAGCGCTGAAATAAATGCCAGACAGGCCCGACGCATCAGGTATCAAAAACTGACGGAATGCGATCCGCAGCGGGTTCCAGCCAAGTCGGCACCGGCAGTTGTTTTTGGCGCAAGAATGCTGGATTGAACAATTTTGACTGATACCGCGTGCCATAATCGCACAGGATCGTGACAATCCGGTGACCTGGTCCCATTTCGCGCGCCATACGTATCGCGCCAGCGATGTTCAGACCAGACGATCCACCCAAACATAAACCTTCGGTGTCAAGCATATCGAACACAATCGGGATCGCTTCGCTATCTGGCACCCGAAAACTGTAATCAGGGCGCAGATCCGCCAGATTGGCTGTGATGCGCCCCTGCCCTATCCCCTCGGTGATTGAGCTGCCCTCGGACTTTAATACGCCATCGGTATAGAAAGCGTGCAGCGCCGAGCCCATTGGGTCAACAAGACCAATTTTAACGCCTTTGGGTTGCAGCGATTGAGCCACCCCACCCAATGTACCGCCAGATCCCACTGCACAGATAAAGCCGTCCACTTTACCTTCGGTCTGTTGCCAAATCTCAGGGCCAGTGGTCTCAGCGTGCGCCTGCCGGTTCGCGGTATTGTCGAACTGATTGGCCCAGATGGCACCTTGAGGCTCGGTCATATTCAGTCGCTCGGCCAACCGCTGCGAATAATGGACATAATTGTTCGGATTTTTATACGGAACAGCTGGAACCTCAACCAATTCTGCCCCCGCGAGCCGCAACATGTCTTTTTTCTCTTGGCTCTGGGTTTCAGGAATAACAATCACGGTACGAAACCCCATCGAGGCTCCCACCAAAGCCAGACCGATGCCTGTATTGCCTGCTGTGCCTTCAACAATTGTGCCGCCTGACTGCAAATGCCCCCGAGCAACCGCGTCGTTAATAATGAATAAAGCCGCACGATCCTTGACAGACTGTCCCGGATTCATGAACTCCGCCTTACCAAAAATATCACAGCCCGTTGCCTCACTGGCGCGCGCCAATCGCAGAAGGGGCGTATTGCCAACCAAAGCTGCTAAATTTTGTTTGATTTGCATACAATGCCTCACTTACCATGCCTTGCTGAAAACATCTATGCGCGACGTAAGATTAACTCAACCCGTTGCGCGCAAACGATCTCGATTCCGTGCCAACCAAAGCCCGGCCAATACTGTGGGTCCGACAGAAAACGACCCCAAATCGATGTGGTCCATTAATTCGGAAAACGTAAAAATATGACTTCGAATGTCTTCTGTTTCGGTTGCAAGCCCCGCGATTAAATCAGTTGAAGCGGGCAAGTCAGCAAGCCCTAAATACAGATGAAAAAACTCAGCCGATGACCCTGGCGAAGGATAGGTTTGCGAGATTAATTCCAAGCCCTTCAAATCAAGCCCCGCCTCTTCTTTCGCCTCGCGCAGCGCCGCTTGTGCCGGTGTTTCGCCCGCATCTATCAGACCGGCAATAGGTTCAAGACACCATGGATACCGGTCGCCTCTGATATAGGGGCCAGCGCGAAACTGTTCGACAAGCAAGACCCGATCTGTGACAGGATCATAAGGCAGCACAATCGCCGCATCCGACGATACAAACACGGCCCGGGTCACGACCGGGCTGTATGTGCCATCAAATTTTTGAAATGACACATCGTGTTCTTCGACTGCAAAAAAACCACTGTAAGGCTGACGCTGCACCTGATGATGCACCAGATCGCGGGTCATTTCCAAGCCAACGCCGCGGGCCACCGCAGTTTGCGCCATACGGGCCGACTGCGCCCGTGCCCGCATCCGCGGCAACCTTGCGGCAACTTCTGCTGCGCCTATTTGGCCATAGAGCGCCATTACATCGTCTATCAAACGCAAAGCCAGAGCCAGATTATCCCCCACCCCAACAAGATCGCGCCCCACAGGCGACCACAAATGCGACCCAAGACCTGACATTGAGGGCGAACAATATATCTTAACAGGAATGATATCGGACGCAGTCTGCGCCTTACCGACTACAGAAACAGCCCCAAAAACAGTATAAAAAAATGCCAGACGCGCCCTGTGATCTTGTGACATATCGGATAGGATGATGCCCTCTATCCGGTCTTTTNCAGCCGGTGCATCGACCGTCGCACTAGTATCAAACCGACAGTCGAGTGCATCTTTATCAACACTCGCAGGCTGCTGGGTTACCTGCGAAGCCTCATCCTGAATNACTGCGGCAAGCATATCAGACTGCAACAGGTCCGCATAAACAAAAATCGAGTTCAAATGGCTCAACACACAATCCTCAAACCAAGGCCCCTAAACGTGACTAATTTAAGCCTAGGTTAAACGTCAACAAAGCGCATCGCCAGTCTCGTCACACACCAAGCCGCCTAATGGGGTTTTTTCATTGTGATCTGGGTCACATCACAATAGCCACTTTCAAATGCCGAAGCACAGGAGGTTAAATACATATTCCACATGCGGCGAAAACGGTCATCAAAACCCAATTGCGCAACCTCGTCCCACCGCGCATTAAATCGGTCATGCCATTGCCGTAATGTCTGACTATAGCTCCGCCCAAATTCGACCGATGCAGTTTTCGTCAATCCTGCCTTTGTGATCTGTGACTGCAACACCGACGGACTGGGCAACATACCACCAGGAAATATGTATTTTTGAATAAAATCAACACTTTTCCGATAGACATCAAAGCGCTTGTCTTGGACCATGATAATCTGGAGCGTGGCCCGAGCACCAGGTTTTAGAGCACGGCGCACAATCTCGAAATACTGGGGCCAATATTTCTCACCCACTGCTTCAAACATCTCAATACTAGCGACACCGTCATAAACCCCCTGTTCATCGCGGTAATCTTGCAATTTCAGGTTTACCAGGTGGCCCAGGTTAAGACGTTGTACACGGTCCTCAGCATAGGCAAGCTGTTCCTTGCTGATCGTCAAACCCGTAACCCGAAGCCCCCTGTTTTGTGCTGCATAGACGGCAAATCCGCCCCAGCCACAACCAATCTCAAGCACATGATCACCCGGTTCAACCCCCATTTGATCAATCATTGCGGCGTACTTAGCGGTTTGCGCCGATGCCATGCTCTGATCGCCGCTCTGAAACAATGCCGACGAATATGTCATCGTCTCATCAAGCCACAGTCCGTAAAACTCGTTTCCTAAGTCATAGTGATAGCTGATATTCTTCATTGCCTGTCGGCGGGTGTTTGAATGCAGCCAATAAATTAGGTTTTCAAACAGGCGCAACAGACCAAATCCCGGAAACCCATCGTACAATCGCTCATTTCCGGCATGAAACAAATCCATCAACGCCTGCAGATCGGGGGTGGACCACCACCCGTCAAGATAACTATCGGCAAACCCCAAATCACCCTCGCGCACCAGACGTGAAAAAAATGCTGTATTGTGAACATGCAACTCCGCATGGAGCGCCTGCTTACTGATCGGTGAGACACCAGGCTGGCCGTGGGCGATAAATTTTCGCCCGTCTGGCAAAACCAAAATAAGACTGCCAACTTGGAGGGTCTGCACTATACGCATCACCCGAGCGAAGTATCGTGGCAGGTTTTTCTGCCCCTTCACACTGGTTAACAAACCNCCTTTATGCTGCGTAACGTCACCCGCCGTTGCATCGGCGTACATTGTTTTTTCCGGACGCATTTAAAAACCTCGTGTTTCATATGCTGAAAGCGCGCGCTGTCTGCCCTCTTGCGGACTTATGATCGCCGCCGGGTACGGCATATCTGGCGACAGTGCCCAGCTTTTGGGAATGGCACTGAAATAGCTTAAAGCTGTGTTGCTTGGAGCGCCCTGCCCTTCGGCGATCCAGCGATTTGTATAGTGGCGCTCGGGGTCAAACTTATCCAATTGCGTAACCGGGTTGAACACNCGAAAATATGGCGTCGCATCCGGACCAGAACCCGCAGACCATTGCCAACCCATGGCATTGCTCGCCGGGTCCCAATCAACAAGGCATGCCTCAAACCATTTCAAACCAATTTTCCAATGGCTCAACAAGTGTTTGGTCAAATATGACGCAACAATCATCCGCGCGCGATTGTGCATCCGACCGGTCACGTAAAGTTCCCGCATCCCTGCATCCACAAATGGAATGCCNGTTCTGCCCTGCATCCATGCCTGAACATGAGGATGCCCAGCGTCTTCGTTCCACGCAAAGCGGTCCCAATCAGGCTTCCAATTGCGTTGGGCGATATGGGGAGTGTGATAAATTAAATGATAGGCAAATTCGCGCCACACCAGTTCTTTCAGAAAGGTCTCTGCGCCCGGCGCCCCGCCAAGATGCGCCCGCATTCCCGCGTGCCAGCACTGATGGGGGCTAATTTCACCAAGAGTAAGGTTCTCGGATAAGCCAGACGTCCCATCCACCGATGGGATATCCCTTTGCGCCACATAGTCCGATATGGCCCCATTGGTAAATTCAGCCAAGCGGTCTTGCGCAGCAGCCTCCCCCAGACGTAAGTATGGACGCACGATTGCCGCGCCACGTGCCATGGCTGCGTCCAGCGACCAGTCTTCTATCCGCTCACTTTGCGGCCAATTCTTTGGGGGCGCAATCCGCACAGGCGCTGCCAACGGGGCTGCAACATCACGATCTTTGACCGCTCGCCACATCGGCGAGTAAACGCGGTAAAACCCTCCGGTTTTGGTCTCGACACTCCACGGCTCGAACAGCAAATGGCCACCAAAACTGCGCGCCTCGATGCCTTGTGATTTAAGCGTTTCTTTGACCTCTTGGTCGCGTGCAATCGAACTTGGGTCATACAGACGTGACCAATAGACAGCGGTGGCCCCCGTCTCTTCGATCAATCGTTGCAGACATGCCAAAGGCGCACCCGTTCGCAAAACCAAACGAGACCCACAGTTTGCAAGGGCTTTTTCATGCTGCGCCAGCCCCAATCCGAGGCGCCATTTGGGCGCAGCGCCCAAGGCATCGACTTCGCTGTCACGAATAAAAACCGGTACAATCGGACGGCCACTGGCCACTGCAGCGCTCAGGGCTGGGTGGTCGGACAAGCGAAAATCGCGGCGCAGCCAAAGGAGGATGGGTGGAGCATCTGACATTGTATTTTTTACTCTTTATCTTGTGTACGCCTAGGGCAGCACATCGGATTAAAGAATATCTTCCAGAACCGTCATCAGTTTGTCGACTTCTGCTTGCGAGGTGTAATGAACAAAACTCAGTCTTAGAACACCCTGCTCGGGATCTATGCCTGAGGCTTGCAACGGTCGCACCGCATAAAAGTCATTTCCATCGGCCATTATACCACGTTCTGCCAGTGATTTTGCCGCCTCTACGGGCGATTTTCCCAAATCTAACGCGACGGTCGGGGCACGTTCCGACGCCACCCGCGACCCCAGCATACGCACCGAATTCTTGCTGGCCACAAAATCTAGTAAAGGTTGCAGCAATGCGCTTTCATGGGCGCGCATCAAATCGTGTACTTGGCTGCAGCGCTCAGTTGCAGTGCCTTGCATCCCATGGTGATCTGCCAACGCTTCAAAATAATCTATAATGCCCGCACAGGCGGCGATTTGAGCATGATCCGGGCCTGCTGGTGTAAAGCGTTTATACAAGCTTCCAGCGTTAAAATAATGTCCCTGATTGGGCAAAAGCTCGCCCAGCGCCCGCCGTATCACCATGATACCCTGATGAGGCCCATAGGTTTTATAGCTGGAAAAGAGATAGATATCGGGGCCCATATCACCGACATTCGGCAAACCGTGTGGCGCATAACTGACCCCATCAACGCAGACAAAAGCCCCTGCAGCATGCGCCAACGCGGTAATTTCAGTGACCGGATTGACCTGAGCGATCACATTTGAACAATGGGGAAAACACACCAGTCTGACCCGTTCGTCCAGCAACTCGCTCAGACGATTTGGATCAAGCATTCCGGTATCGGCATCTATCTTCCATTCACGCACATCAACACCCTCATCCGCCAACCGGCGCCAAGGCCCGCTATTGGCTTCATGGTCCTGATTTGTAACAATAATGGCATCGCCCGGAGACAGCCATTTGCGAAAGGCCTGAGACAGTACATAGGTGTTCTGTGTTGTCGAAGGGCCAAATGACAGCTCGTCAGCGTCTACCCCCATCGCCGCGGAAAGCCGCATCCGGGCCTCATCCATCTCTTCACCACCCAACCTACTCGCCGTGTAAGAGGCATAGGGCTGCACCTTGCGTTGGGTATAAAAACGGGTGAGCCGATCGACCACCGCCTGACAGGTAAACGAGCCGCCAGCGTTCTCGAAAAAGGCCTGTTGCTGTAAGGATGGTTCTGAAAAAGCCGGAAACTGGCTCCGAACAAAATCAAGATCAAGTGCGGTCATGCTGGATCCCCTAAAAGCTGAGAAATACTACCGCATCTGTATGAGTACTGGTTGCCACAAAGGCAACCAGTTTTATGATACTATTCGGCGGGTTCAACTGTCTTGGAAATTCCGGCCGCGTTGCGCATGCCGTCCCGGACCAAGGCTTTGACCAAAGCAATACCCATCAAGGCCATGACGACTGAAAATGGCAGCGCGCCAATAATCATCGCTGTATTGATTGCCGCTAATCCGTCGCCCTTTGTCAGCAGCAGACCGGCAATTACCAGAGTGAGGATAATGCCCCATGTGATGATATGGACCCGACCTTTCGGGCTTTCATCACCCGCTGCAGCAATAGTGTTAATGATCAAAACCGCCGAATCCGCCGACGTAACCAAATAAGTCATCAGCAAGATCACAATCAAAAGCGACATCAAAGTGGCCAATGTCGGCGAAAGCATGAAATTGATCATCGCAAACAACTGGCTCGACAGGCCTGCACCGGTAATTTGATCGCCAGCGCCCCCGTTCAACGTCAGGTCAATCGCCGTACCACCTGCAAAGGCAAACCAGACGAAACACATGATCGACGGCACGATCATCGCACCCAAAACATATTCCCGAATTGTGCGTCCCTTCGAAATACGGGCCAGAAACAAACCGACAAACGGCGCGAAGGCGATCCACCAAGCCCAATAAAAGATTGTCCAGCCACCCTGCCAACCGGCCAACGCATTGGCNGTGTTCNNAGCGCCAGTACCATCCGCAGACCANACGGTGAGGATCATCATCGGCAAGTTTATCACATAATCCCACAAACCGACAAATAACGCGCTGAGCGCAAACAACGTCGAACCAAAGACCAGAAAGAAGGCNAGCATGAAAAACGACAGGCCCATATTAATATTCGACAGCCATTTGATGCCTTTACCAACACCCNACAGGGCCGACAGCGTTGACGCAATCATCACAATCACCAGACTGACGATCATAGCAATTTTGGTTGGATCGCCGTCCACATCCATCAACCAATTCATACCGGTGATATTATACACCCCACTGGCAAACTGGGATACCCCATAGCCAAGCGTCACCGAAACACCAAGGATCGTTGCAATCACTGAAACAATGTCGACAATGTGCCCCAAAGGACCTTCGAGCGCACGCCCAAACAGTGGCGTCAATCCCGAGCGAATGGTCAGTGGCAGGCCACGCGAATAACTGAAAAAGGCCAGCGCCAGCCCAACGATTGCATAGCAACCCCAAGCCGAAAAGCCCCAATGCAGAAACGACCATTTCATCGCGGCCCGCACATTATCAGCGCTCGATGCGGTGGTATTTCCCATAATCACATCCGGGTTATTGGAAAAATGATAGATCGGTTCCCCAGTGGCATAGGTCAGCATGCCTATACCAATACCCGCCCCAAACATCATGGAAAACCATGAAAAGCTTGAGAATTCCGGGCGGCTGCCGTCGCCACCAAGACGGATTTTGCCAGTTGCGGGCCAGATCGCCAAGCCAAAGCAAACCAAAATATAAAAGGCCATCACATACATGTACCAAGGACCTGTATTATTATCTATTGAGCTTCGGACGGCTTTCAAAACTTCGCCTGCGGTTTCTGGTTGCGTCACGGCCCAAAGGATCAGAGCCCCAATCGATATTTTTGACCCAACGGTCACAAATTTAGAAAAGCCTTGGTAAAATCCAGACTTCTCGGTTTCGATGTTTAAATCCAACAATGGTTCTTTAATTGCCATTCTTCCCTCCGAGGAAATATACTTAAGTAAATATACACATTATATAGATGCGTTACTTACCGTTCATAGTATATAGACGACTTAAAATACTATCAAAGCGGCATCCCCCTACAAAATGGAAGGAGGTTGGGTTTGAGTCATCCTTGGATTGTAAAAAGTATGTGACTTTCTCATTGAGGAGCCGAGGTTCAACTGATTGCTTGCACTGAAAGCCGGCACATAGCGTCTGGATAGGATGTCCCGACCGAACCACTGCCGTCTTTGTCTTCACACTCCGGCACATATTTGGCATTGATCTTATCACATTTGGACGTGTCTTGTTGGATTGTGCCGCTACGGTACATTTGCAATGGGTTGAGAATTACTGTTCACCCTGAACGCGTACAGTCTGCAAAGGTGTTGTGATGGTGTCGGAAAGAATCAGAGCAATGGGTTCTCGCCATTGGTTGCTGCTATTTGGGGCAATTGGCACCGCGTGGGGTCTGCTGTATGCGATGGCTTTGCCGTCTGATTTGCGGGCGGCGGGTCAGGTTTATGGGCTAGATTTTTTGACCCAGTTGTGCGTTGTCACGCCGGATGCAGCGGGCTTATTTCGGGTCACGCTTATGTGGTGTCTGATGTCGGCCGCGATGATGGCCCCCACGGTTTTGCCGGCCTTGGCGACCTATGACGATCTGGCCCAGACGGTGCCGGACACAAATTTTGCGCATCTGTTTGCCGGCTACCTTGTGGTCTGGCTGGGGTTCTCCATTCTGGCAGCTCTTTTGCAAATGGGGCTTTTTTACGCCGACCTTGTCAGCCTGTTTGGCGACAGTCGTTCCGCGACCTTGTCCAGCTTGCTTTTGATGCTTGCGGGCCTGTATCAGTTTTCCCCCCTAAAAGAGGCTTGCCTGAGCAAATGCCGACAGCCAATGATGTTCTTTTTGCAATATTGGACAGACGGTCCATGGCGCAACGGCATAAGGCTCGGTTTGGTCTGTTTGGGCTGCTGTTGGGCGCTAATGTTGCTCGCTTTTGTCGGTGGTGTGATGAATTTGGTCTTTATGGGCATAGCTACGGTCATCATGATGATCGAAAAGCTACCTCAGATCGGACGGTATCTGACCAAGCCACTGGGAATTTTCCTTGTGGCTTCATCGGTTTGGGTGCTGCTGTCTGGCTGGTAGAGAATTATGAAGTCTAAAGTCTAAAGGAGAAAAATATGGCGTTAGATACACTGGCAGTTGGGACGGTCCCCTGGACAGTAAAAGGGGAGCTGATACTGAATTGTAATTGCACGGTGTTTTGCCCCTGTGTAGTTTCGCTAGGCAAACACCCTCCAACAGAGGGCCATTGCCAGACGTGGGGTGGAGTGCGGATTGACGAAGGTCAATATGGCGACGTCGATTTGTCGGGGCTCAACATCGGGCTGCTGATCGAAATTCCTGGCAATATGGGTCGTGGCAACTGGAAGGTTGCTCTGTTCGTCGATGACCGCGCCAGTGACGAAGCCTACGAGGCGCTGGTAACGATTTTCTCTGGGGCCGCAAAAGGTACAACCGGGCTGTTCACGATGCTGGTGGGAGAGTTTCTCGGCGCTGAGCGTCAGCCGATCACCTATGAAACCGAGGGTAAGACCCGACACATCACAGTGGGGCGCAAGATCCAAGGCGTTGTCTATCCTGTCGAAGGCAAAGATCCGGAACAGGATTTGGTCATTACCAACACGGCGTATTGGATGGGCCCCGATATTACGGTCGCCACGGCGTCTAAGGGCAAAGTGCGCACCCATGGCCGGGTCTGGGATTTTGATGGTCGCTCTGCTGAAATCTGCCAGATTGACTGGCACGGACCCCGCTAATACTGCGGATCCTAGTGACAAAACAGCTTGTTCCGTAAGGAATTTCGGGACAGGGATTTATGAAAAAAGCGTGACGGCCACGCGATTACAATGCCGAAAATAGGGTGTTTTAATAAGTCTGGTACAGCGGCAGATGCCGCACCGATCCGGCTATTTAAAAACAGGGATTTTTGTTTTGGAGTAAAGTGGATGGTTACGATAGCCGCCTCCCGGCGCGTGCGCCGCACCCCGTTCAGCTCTGGCGTCGAAGCCGCCGGAGTAAAAGCCTATACGGTTTACAATCATATGCTGTTGCCAACAGCGTTTGAAAGCATCGAGGCCGATTACCGCCACCTAAAGACCGATGTGCAGATCTGGGATGTATCGGTCGAACGTCAGGTCAGCATTAAAGGGCCTGACGCCTTACGCTTGATGCGCCAGATCAGTCCGCGCGATATGAGCAAAATGGCCGGCGATCAATGCTACTATGTGCCAACTGTTGATCATAATGGCGGTATGCTGAACGATCCTGTCGCGATCAAATTGGCTGATGATCACTATTGGTTGTCGCTGGCTGATGGTGATCTTTTGCAATGGGCTCTCGGCTTGGCCGTGGCGCAGGGTTTTGACGTCGATATTGAGGAACCTGATGTTTCGCCACTTGCAATACAGGGTCCAAAATCTGATGAGTTGATGGCACGGGTGTTTGGCGAAGAGGTGCGCAATATCCGGTTTTTCCGCTACAAGAAGCTGAAGTTCGAGGGGCAGTCGTTTGTTGTGGCTCGCTCGGGTTGGTCCAAGCAAGGCGGGTTTGAAATTTATGTTGAGGGCGAAGATTACGGCATGCCTTTGTGGAATGCGCTGTTTGCGGCCGGAGCGGAGCTCAATGTCAGGGCTGGCTGCCCCAATTTGATCGAGCGGATCGAAGGCGGTCTGTTGTCGTACGGGGCTGATATGCGCCGAGATGATACACCCTATGAATGCGGCTTGGGCAGGTTCTGCAACTCGCCCGATATGTATTTTGGACGTAATGCAATGGCGCGTCAGGCAAAATACGGGCCCGATAAGATGATCCGCGCAATTGCGATCGAGGGCGAAATTGAGACCTGCGGATCGGTTTGGCCATTGTTTGCAGGCGGCGCTTATGTGGGACAGGTCACCTCGGCGACGTGGTCTCCGGATTTCAACACCAATGTAGCGATTGGCATGGTTGCTCGCAGTCACTGGAACGCCGGCACCCGATTAGAGGTGGATACATCCAATGGCATGCGCACCGCGATCGTTCAGGAGAAATTCTGGATTTGAACATCACAGCGTCATTTTAGGTTCCCGTCGCCGCGCCACTCGATGATCTGGTTCAGGCAGCGTGCGACACGCACAGCTGGCAAAGCGAAGTCCACCTGAATACCCAACCCCTCGCGGTTGAAGTTATCCAGCACGTTCAACGTCCGGATCGACCTGCCGTCGGCCAATTGATCAGCCATGAAGTCCATGGACCAAGTCTCATTGGGCTTCTCAGGCACTGACAGCGGCTCAGGCTTGTCACGCATAAGCCGCTTCTTGGGCTTGATCCGGAGGTTCACTTCAAGCTCGCATTAGATCCTGTAAACGCGTTTATGGTTCCAGACATAACCTTGCACGTTGCGCAGGTACAGAAAAAACAAACCAAAACCCCAGGTCGGCCGGTTGCTCGTCAACTTCACAAGCCATTCGGCGATTTCTGCATTCTCATCGTTCAGCTTG
>NYVC01000066.1 GCA_002684375.1 Marinovum sp. | reverse complement strand
CTGAAGCAAGGCACCTTTACCAATCCCAATTGCTATACGTACACCCCATACACCAAATACGTAGATAAAAATTTCTGAAAATTGACAAAATCCAACTTAGAGCTGCCAGGCAATCTGCCGCAAAAGACACGATCGTTAGATCTCAGGGTGGCAGCAACTCTTCAGCTGTCATTTAACANCCATTAGAGACCACCAACCACATCGACNAAGCATCACTCAGAGCGGAGCGNGTCGAAACCTCACAGTTAGGATGGCTCTAATTTTCAGATCCAACCAATCAAACACTAAGGTATAAAACCCAAATTATCTTTATGCGTTGNGGCAGCCCGCTCACCACTGCGCTAGTTCTCTGCNCCCTCTACCACCAACGCGCTNAAAACATCCCGAGCGCTTTGATCAATCGGCATTGGGCGACGGGTTTCACGGTTGACGTTGACATGCACAAAATGCCCTTTCGCTGCGGCAATATCTGCATCATTACGGAACAAAGCCACCTCATAGTGCACCGAAGACCTGCCCAGTTTTGTTACCCGAAATCCCACNGTGATTACATCAGGAAATGCCAATTCACTGAAATACTGGCAGCCGGTCTCTACCACCAAAAATACCGTTTTGCCGTGGTGTAGGTCTAAAACGCCGGTCTCAACCAAATAGCCGTTTACCGCGGTATCAAACAACTGGTAGTGTAGCGCATTGTTCATATGCCCATAGATATCATTATCAAACCAACGCGTTGTGATCGAACTAAACTGGCGATAGGCGGCCCGGTTCACCACACCGCCTCATAAATAGCCAATGCGTCCGCTTGGGTCACAGTGCGCGGATTATTGACCAGCAACCGGGTCTGATTCATCGCATCACCGGCTAACATCGGCAGAGCACCTCGTTTAATACCCAAATCACGCAGGCGTTGCTGCAAGCCACAGCGTTTTGACAAATCNGCCATCGCCTCGGCAAAAGCAGTCGCCGCAGCCTGCGGGCTAAGGCCGGCCAAATCCGGAAATGCGCAAGCTGCAATTTCGGCATAGGATTGTGGGGCGGTTACAGCGTTAAACCTCAGCACCTGCGGCAGCACCAAGGCGTTGGATAATCCATGCGGCACCTTGTAATGACCACCAATCGGATAGGCGAGCGCATGCACCGCCGCCACCGGCGAATTGGCAAAGGCCTGCCCGGCCAGCAATGACCCAAGCAGCATATCCGATCGCGCCTCTATATCGCGAGGTGTATGCACTGCAGTTTCCAACGCCGCNCCCATCAAGCGCAAAGCCTGTTTAGCCAAGACCTTTGAGAGCGGGTTGTTATTGGCGCTCGTCGATGCATAAGCCTCAATCGCATGCACCATGGCATCAATGCCAGTGGCGGCCGTGACATGCGCAGGTAACCCAAGTGTAAGTTCAGGATCTAACAACGCGATATCGGGTATGAGAACGGGTGAAACCACGCCCATTTTTTCACTTTTACCAGTGGTCAAAATTGAAATGGGGGTCACCTCGGACCCTGTCCCAGAAGTGGTCGGAATTAAAATCAATGGCAAGCGCCTACCAGTAATATTTCCAACACCATAGATGTCTTTCAAACTTTGGTTATCCATTGCAAGCACCGCCACAAGCTTGGCCACATCCAATGAAGAACCGCCGCCAAAGCCGATGACCGCATCCACATCAGCCACTTTGGCAGCTTCGGTTGCGGCNAAAACTACCGCTTCGGGTGGATCCGCGACCACATCTGAAAAGACCGTCACATCGACCCCTGCATTGGCTAGAATCACCTGCACCTGATCAACCAAGCCGGTCGCCAACATTCCGGTATCAGTAACAAGTAAAACGCGACATCCGATTTCAGAGCGTGTCATTTCACCCAACTGCAAAATCAGACTCGCACCAAATCGCACACTGCGAGATGTATTGAAGGTAAACGGCGGCATCCTTGAAACCTCATTATGGTATGATCACCCTCAGACGTTACCGNACAAAAGAGCAAAAGCCACGGGAAAAACGCAGTAACCAGATGAATGNATTTCACCCCACNCTTCATAGACTCTNAGACGCGGCCACGCTCCACCTGCGGAATAATCACGCGCCGCCCTTTCTACTTTTGTCAGGCTAAAGTAGGGTTCTTNCCACGCCCTAAAAGGCATTAAAGGGNCCGCGTCAATCGCGGCTGGNAGCTAAGGACAATAATGGATTTCCGTTCGATTTNAATGGGTATGGCCTTTGTGATTATGTGGTCCTCGGCTTTTACATCAGCCAGAATGATCGTGGCAGACGCACCGCCGCTCACGGCACTTGCGTTGCGATTTTTACTCTCGGGCCTGATCGGGGTGGGATTGGCGCGATTGATGGGCCAAAGCTGGCATTTAACCCGTTCCCAATGGCGCGCGACAGCCGTGTTTGGCCTCTGCCAGAATGCACTTTATTTAGGNCTGAATTTCATAGCCATGCAAAATGTTGAGGCCTCACTTGCGGCCATTATCGCCTCGACGATGCCGCTGTTGGTGGCCCTTGCTGGCTTGGTCGTTTTTGGCGAGAGAATTCAACCCCTCGGATTTGCCGGTCTGATCGCAGGTGTNATTGGCGTCAGCTTGATTATGGGCGCACGGTTTCAGGGCGGGGTAGACGGGTTAGGTATCACATTATGTACCCTTGGCGTCATCTCTCTCACAGTGGCGACACTGGCAATGCGCGGTGCCTCAGCGGGCGGGAATTTTTTGATGGTCGTTGGCCTGCAAATGCTTGTCGGCAGTGCGGTTTTAGCAGTTCCCGCAATTTTGTTTGAACCCTTTAGCGTCAACTGGAACCTACGATTAATCGCTGCATTTACCTATACCACCTTAGTACCCGGTTTGGCCGCCACACTGGTTTGGTTCATGCTCGTGGACCGTATCGGGACCGTGAAAGCTGCAACATTCCATTTCTTAAATCCGTTTTTTGGTGTTGCCATCGCCGCTATGTTTCTCAGTGAAAAATTAGGTCCCCTCGACCTGGTGGGCGTGATAATCATCACAGGCGGGATCTTGGCAGTACAGTTATCGAAACAAAAACCACAATAATGTGATCCACCGTGTTCCATCGAACAGTGGTATTGTGCAATCGCATCCGCTAGCAGACATCATGGATGTTGTTTTTGCATATCTCGCTGGCCTGCTAACCTTGATCAACCCCTGCGTCTTGCCAGTGCTTCCCATTGTTTTGGCAAGCGCACTGCAAGTCAGCCCATTGGGACCCGTTGTTCTGGCCACCGGCATGGGGATGTCTTTCGTCGCCGTCGGCATGGCTGTGTTAAGTTTTGGTCAGGTTATTGGCATCAATAATGATGACGTTGCGCAACTTGGGGCTTTGGTCATGGTTGGATTTGGGTTTGTAATCTTACTGCCCAAACTTTCCTCGGGGTTTTCGCATCTGCTTACGGCTCCCGTAGGGCTTGCCGACCATAAGCTGGGTCAGATTGACCGCCATACTATCGTCGGGCAGTTCATCGGTGGTGGGTTGCTTGGAATAGTCTGGAGCCCCTGCGTTGGGCCAACACTCGGCGGCGCAATTGCGTTGGCGTCGCAAGGCGAGAACCTGATCTGGGCTGGTTCGATCATGATTGGCTTTGCATTTGGCGTCGCAACGGTGATCATGGCGACCGCCTATGGGACCCGCAGTCTGTTAAAACGCCACAGACGTAAATTACAAGCAATCTCTGGTCTGGCACAGCCCATAATGGGTGCTGTTTTTATTTTTGTCGGGACCGCGCTTTATTTTAAACTACATCATCCGGTTGAGGCGTGGGTGCTCGACACACTGCCCGACTGGCTGGTAATCCTGTCAGTCTCCATTTGATACAAAGGAACATGAAATGAAACGTCGTGAATTTTTAGCCCTGTCTGCTGCCATGGTCAGTGCGCCAGTTTCCCTATCTGCGGCAAGTGGTGCCCTATCCTATTCACCGGGCTTAGTCTCCAGACATTTGGCGAAGGGCGACACTGTTTTTCTAGATTTCAAGGCCCGCTGGTGCGGAACCTGCCGCGCCCAAGAAAAAATAATTTCCGAACTCAAATCGGCCAATCCAAATTATGAGAAACATATCACCTTCATTGACGTCGACTGGGAGTTATTCGGCAAGTCCAAATTGGTTAAACGGTTAAATATCCCACGCCGCTCTACCTTGGTTGTCCTAAAAGAAAACGATGAACTTATTCGCCTCGTGGCGGAGACCCAGCGCAAAAAAATCAAGTACCTGATGGATACCGCCTTGGCGGCAGCCACGTTATAGCACCATAGATCAAGGTTAGTGATTGATTGTTTAACACCACTCGGTATCAGGGGCCGATTTTACCGCGGTTCTCGCCNACNTGGCCGCGGTGCAACAGCATTTGATCCAATAGAACGCAGGCCATCATCGCTTCCCCAACCGGAACAGCACGGATACCGACGCATGGATCATGACGGCCTTTGGTGATAATTTCGACCGGTGCGCCGGCCTTGGTAATCGTGCGCCGTGGAGACANAATAGACGACGTCGGTTTAACCGCAAAGCGCACGATAATATCTTGCCCTGTCGAAATACCACCTAAAACCCCACCCGCGTGATTAGAGCTGTATTCAGGTCCATTCGAGCCCATGAAAATTTCGTCAGCATTATCGCGTCCAGTCAGAGCCGCTGCCGCCATACCCTCGCCGATCTCAACGCCCTTGACCGCATTGATCGACATCATAGCCGCGGCTAATTCTGTATCGAGTTTACCATAAATTGGCGCACCGATACCCGCTGGCATTCCACGGGCCACAACCTCAATCACTGCACCAACAGAATTGTGGTCGTCTTTACGCAACCAATCAAGATGTGCTTCCCATTCCAACGCCATTTCTGCATCTGGGCACCAAAAATCATTCTGTGCAATCGTAGCCCAATCAAATCGGTTGCGGTCGATTTTCTTTTCACCCATCTGTACCATATAACCTGTGACACTGGCCTGTGGCGCCAGAGCACCAAGCACCGCACGTGCCACGCCNCCAGCAGCAACCCGCGAAGCAGTTTCGCGGGCAGAGGCTCGACCACCTCCGCGATAATCACGAATTCCGTATTTCTGCCAATAGGTGATGTCTGCGTGCCCTGGACGAAATTTTTCAACGATGTCACCGTAATCTTTACTACGTTGATCGGTGTTACGGATCATCAGTTGAATTGGAGTTCCAGTCGATAGCCCCTCAAAAACACCGGAAAGTATCTCAACTTCATCGGCCTCTTTACGCTGGGTCGTATTGCGGTTTTGCCCCGGTTTGCGTTTATCAAGCCAATGCTGCAGCGAGGGTGCATCGATTGGAACTCCGGGCGGACAACCGTCAACAGTGGCCCCCAGGGCTGGGCCATGACTTTCGCCCCAAGTGGTGACACGAAAAAGATGTCCAAAGCTGTTTACACTCATCGAGCTGCTCCTTATTTGCGCAAGACATAGCCAGAGGCGGGGCCGATGCCAAGTTTATTTCGAGGTCGACTTTATAAACCACACTAAAAACCCCCGATTCCCTACCGGGGATCAGGGGTCTTAGAAATTGCTAATTCGTCACCTTTTCGAAACGGGAAAAGTCGCGCAGCGCAGCGTTAAGTAACGTCGCGATTTTTAATCGGTGCCCAGATGCGTTTATTGGTCAAATACAGCAAAAAACAGAGCAGACTGAGAAATAGCACACCCACAAGACCGGAATGCTGGCGATCCATCATTTTAGGTTCAGCTGTCCACATCAAAAAGGCAGAAACGTCTTTGGAGACATTGTGCAAATCGTTTGAATGACCATCGGCATAGTCTACATCCTCGCCCATCAGCGGTGGCGCCATTGATATCCAACCGCCCGGAAAAGCGGTATTTTCATACAGCGTAACCCCCGCCTCTTCTTTCTCGTTACCGGTATACCCCGTCAGCAGAGATGCTATATACTCTGGTCCCCCCATACCTTTGAAAAACTGGTTGATGCCAGAGCCATATGGGCCATGAAACCCAGCCCGGGCCTTTGCCATCAAAGACAAATCCGGCGCACCGGCACCATCATTCACGGGAAAGTGGTCGACAGGTGTGGCGGGACGGTAATCATCGAGATCCGCGTCAAAAATCTCAAAGTTTTGAGCTGCGTAAGCCCGCACCTGATCTTCGGGAAGGCCAGGGCCTCCNGCGTCATGCAAAGTGCGGATCGGGATATACCGCAGGCCGTGACAGGCCGAACAAACCTCGGTGTAGACCTGCAGGCCCCGTTGCAATTGCATCTGGTCAAACTTGCCAAACGGTCCCTCGAAAGAGAAATCAAAGTCTACAATATGCTGGTCGCCGCCGCCTGCCGCAACCGCACCCGATGTGCTTAAGGCCAGCGCGGTAACAGCCGACAGTAAAACTGACTTAATCATTGTATCAGATCCTTCGCTATTCGGCCGGGGTGGCTGAGTGTGCCGCGCCGCTTTTTACCGAATCAGCAGGTGATCCGTAATGCGCGTTAAAGTCGTCTTCGATGGTTTTGGGCTGCTCAAGCGGTTTCTCGATCACCCCTAGCAATGGCAAGATTACAAGAAAGTATCCAAACCAATAGGCCGAAGCGATCAGCGACAGCGTGGCATAGGGCTCTTCGGCCGGCATGGCACCGAGCCACATCAACGCAAAGAAATCAATCACCAAAAATGCAAACCACCATTTCAGCATTGGGCGATAGCGGCCAGACCGTACAGAGGACGTGTCCAGCCAAGGTGCCAGTGCCATCACCGCAATCGCGCCAAACATTGCCAGCACGCCGAAGAATTTTGCGTCTATGATGCCGCCAGTGACGAAGCTCGCAATTTGAACAACCCATACTTCGGATGTGAAAGCGCGCAAGATCGCATAAAACGGCAAGAAATACCATTCAGGCACGATGTGCGCCGGCGTCACAAGCGGGTTGGCTTCAATATAGTTATCAGGATGTCCCAGATAGTTGGGCATAAATCCAACAACGGCAAAGAACACTGCCAGTATGAGCACCAGCGCGAAAAGATCTTTGATGACAAAATAGGGCCAAAACGGAACTGTGTCTTTCTCAGCTTCGGTTTTTGATCCACGGCGCACTTCCACGCCGGTCGGGTTATTATTTCCAGTGGTATGGAAGGCCCAGATGTGAACGATCACCAACCCTGCAATAACAAATGGCAGCAGATAGTGCAGGCTGAAAAAGCGGTTGAGCGTCGCATTATCTACTGCGGGCCCTCCCAACAGCCATGTCTGGATCGATTCGCCAATAAACGGGATCGCTCCAAACAACCCTGTGATCACCGTTGCACCCCAAAACGACATTTGCCCCCAAGGAAGCACATAGCCCATAAACGCGGTACCCATCATCGCCAAGTAGATCAGCATCCCGATAATCCAAGTGATTTCACGAGGCGCTTTGTATGAGCCGTAGTAGAGCCCGCGGAAAATGTGTGCGTAGACCGCGATGAAAAACAGGGAGGCACCATTCATGTGAAGATAGCGGATCATGTGACCACCGTTGACGTTTCGCATGATGTGCTCGATCGAGGCAAAAGCCATGTCCACATGCGGGGTGTAATGCATCACCAGCACGATTCCGGTTATGATTTGCATCCCCAAGCAGAAGGTCAGCACAATGCCCCAAATCCACATCCAATTNAGATTTTTGGGTGTGGGCAGCATTAGAGTATCATAGATCAGGCCAGCAATTGGCAGCCGCGAGTGGAGCCATTTCTCACCTGATGATTTAGGCTCGTAGTGATCGTGCGGAATTCCGGACATCAGATTTACCCCTATCCCAGTTTAATCGTTGCGTCGTCGACAAAGGTGGCAACCGGAACCGGCAGGTTCTCTGGTGCAGGTCCTTTGCGAATACGGCCCGAAGTATCATAATGCGACCCGTGGCACGGGCAGAACCATCCGTGAAAGTCGCCAGCTCCATCGCCCAGCGGCACACAGCCCAAGTGGGTGCAAACACCCATCATCACCAACCATTCGCCGCTCTCGTCGAGCGCGCGGTTTTTGTCAGCGGCGTCCAGCGCTGGTGCGTTGTTATTGCGCGCCGAAGTGTCAATCAGCTCTGACAAATCGACGGCCCGCGCTTCNTTAATCTCGTCTTCGGTCCGGCGCCGGATAAACACCGGCTTGCCCAACCATTTAACAGTCAANTGGGTGCCGGNTGCGAGATCCGCAACATCCACCCTGATCGATGACAAGGCTTTCACATCTGCCGAAGGATTCATTTGATTGACCAAGGGCCAGATCGCGGCGCCAGCGGTCACAGCNCCGGCACTNGCCGTNGCATAATATATGAAGTCTCTTCGGGTGCCTTCGTGTTCTTCTGCGTGGGCCACGAGATATTCTCCAGTTACTGCCCCAGAACCGTGTGATATCACTCCGGCCCAGTGGGCTCATCCATGTTAGTCCGGTGACTTTTACCGCCCAAAAGCGTCAGCGTCCAGCAGACAATAACGCACAGGGCAAGCCGCGCTCAACTGTCACAGTTTATGCCCATCATCTGACTGTATTAAAAGTAAAAATCTTAAATTTTTGCCAAGTTCCATCGCAAGGTGACACAAACCAAAGCTGGTGTGACAGTCATAATGCTGTATTTGGCAAAGCCAGCCTCAATATTTAGCAGCAAACGGGCAGCCACAATCAAAAAACTTGCAGGTCCTGCGATCACAACCGTGGCTGTTTAAGACCGCGCACAGACGCTGTTATACCGGACGCAATCAGTTAAAGAGTGTCTATCTACAATTTTAATTCTCAGGTTGCGTGGCAACCATGCTGGCCCGAGATGAAATAACCGCATACCATTCTGAAAGCTCAGGTTTTTCAGACCGCCAATCGCGGTTGTTAAAGCGAAAATCCAGATAGCCCAGCGCGCAGCTCAGCGCCAACTGCCCCATGTTCAGATTNCCATCAAGCGCCGTAAAGCCCCGCGCCTCTAAGGCCTTGAGCGCATGACTGATCTTATCCCACTGTGCGGCAACCCAATCTGCCGATTGTTGGGCTTCGGGTCGCAACCGCGCCTCATAAACCATCGAAACGCCTGATTCCATTATTCCGTCAGCCAGAGCTTCAAGCGTAAGAACCTCCCAAAGCTGATCACTCGGATACAGATTCGCACCGGATAGATCGTTCAAAAAGCGACANATGACCCGGCTGTCTATCAGCGTGCGCCCATCATCGAGGATGAGCGCTGGAATTTTACCCAAAGGATTCGCAGCCCGGGCGTCAGGGCTGGTGTTCAGTGCGGTTGTTTGCACAGAAGNTAAAGTGACCTGTTCACGCAGTCCAACCTCGTGGATCATGACATTAACCTTGCGTACAAACGGCGAAGCCGCGGAATAGATCAGTTTCATAGGCGACATCTTTCTGAAATCTGCGGCCGCGAATAGAAGCTCTCAGGCCAATGTTTTGATACAAGTATTTCTGTAACAGCATTTCTGTACCTATGTTTGGGCAGAAGCAACCCTAAAGCCATTGCACTCCACGGNCATCGGCTTTCANTCATGGCCGTGATTGGAGCCCNCNGCTGCACGCATCAATGCAGCCAATGCAATGGTTTCCGACCCAACCCCAGTTTGCTCCACCGCATCAGCAGCGGCCAGACGCGACATATCTGTTTTGTTTTGATTCAATTTCCAAGTGCTTTGAATATCTTCAATTTTAAAACTACATGGCACGATCTGCCGCAGCATTTTCTGCAATACCTCTGGGGTCATTTTGCTGGATTTCCATGCNGGTTTTGGAGCAAGCTGNGCCTCGAAATGAGCCGAAAGCCGATCTAGCAAAGCANGCAGTTGATCATGCTTAAGCATACGCAACGTTCCGCTCAAATGCACCGCAACATAATTCCAAGTGGGGACTTGATCTTTGACACCATACCAATCAGGGGAAATGTACCCATGCGGCCCAGAGACAGATAATTTCGCCGGCGTTTGGATATTTTGCAAAAGACGCGCAATCGGGTTTGAGCGCACAAGATGCAACTCTATCTCGTCTCCCTGTTGTCCCTGAAGGAACGGAATATGTGCCACCAAAGGGACGGGGTCAGCTGAGACCATGATCTGACCAAACCCTGCAGCTAATGCAAATTCAAGACTGCGCTCAGCTTCNGTTTGGCGATAAATNGGGTTGGGGTGCATACAACTGTCCCTNTTTATGTCGGATTTGATCTTGTAAATTATNAAACAATAGCCCATNNATAAGATGTTCTCAGGGCGGGGTGCAACTCCCCACCGGCGGTATGTGAGGTATCTCACGAGCCCGCGAGCGGCCCAANATGGGTGCCAGCAGATCTGGTGAGATGCCAGAGCCGACGGTTATAGTCCGGATGAAAGAGAGCGATAGGTGCACTGTATATNATACAGTGTAACTGTGTCGTGAGCCTTGGGTGACGTGTTGTTGAACCAAGGAGAAGAATGATGACACACACCCGATACGCCTTCGTCAAAGCCAACTGGCACGCAGATNTTGTGGATCAGGCTTTGGTAGGTTTTTTAGANTTAATTCCAGCCGAACAGGTCGACATCTTTGATGTGCCCGGCGCCTTTGAACTGCCGTTGATGGCGCGGGATCTGGCGGCCAGTGGTCGCTATGGCGCCGTCGCCTGCGCAGCTTTTGTCGTCGATGGGGGAATTTACCGGCATGATTTCGTCGCTCAAGCCGTGGTTGACGGCTTGATGCGGGCGGGGCTNGACACCGGTATCCCGGTCTTGTCAGTGTCTTTGACGCCGCATCATTATCAAGAGACCGATCATCATAATGCAATTTATCAGGCCCATTTTGTCGAAAAAGGGCGCGAAGCCGCACAAGCCGCGCTTGCCATTTCGGGCGTTCGCAAAAATGTGCAGATCGCAGCATGAAATAGCGCTTTGGTGATAGGGGTTTAACGGCCTGCCGTCATTNTGGGCGGAAACCAGCAATCGTTTCCGCCACAATGACCGACGTCTAACGGTTCGGCAAAAACCAGTTTGAGTTAATTCTGGGCTAAATCCCTGTCGACATACGGCGGCGGCTAATTTAGGAGTGCCCCAAGACGATGATGCAGCCTTGGTGGGTCAAACGGATCAGAAGGCGAACACTATCGCATTGAGCGTCATCAAACGCCACATATTATCAACAGTCGCTAAAGGTGCAGAAAAATGGCCAATTCAACATTCCCCGACATTTTGTATACCACGGTAGACGAAGCACCCGAACTTGCCAGCGCCTCGCTTTTGCCCATTATCCAAAGCTTTGCACGCGCAGCCNATATACAGGTTGAAAAACGCGACATTTCTTTAGCTGGACGAATCATCGCAGCNTTCTCAAATGATCTTACAGATACTCAACAGCAAAAAGATCATCTGGCGGAGTTGGGTCAGCTGGTTAAGACGCCTGCAGCTAATGTGATAAAACTACCTAATATTTCAGCATCAGTCCCCCAGCTGATCAGTGCCATTGCTGAGCTCCAAGAACAAGGGTACGCCCTGCCTGATTATCCTGAAAAACCACAAACAGAAGCAGAATCCGCAATTCGCGCCCGCTATGATGCAATCAAAGGGAGCGCCGTAAACCCGGTTTTGCGCGAAGGCAATTCTGACCGTCGGGCCGCAAAAGCCGTCAAACAACATGCCATGCAAAACCCCCACTCAATGGGCGAGTGGATCGCGTCATCTAAAACCCATGTGGCGTCCATGTCATCGGATACATTTTTTGCCAACGAAAAATCTGCAACGCTTAGCGATGCACAGGCCGGACCTGCCAAGATTGAGTTTATCGACAGCGCGGGACAGGTTTCCGTTTTAAAAGAGGACCTGAACCTGCAATCAGGTACCATTGTTGANGCGACATATATGAGCACAGCCGCCCTNCGGACATTTCTCAAGGCGGAAATCGCCGATGCAAAAGCCAAAGACGTCTTGTTCTCGTTACATCTAAAATCAACGATGATGAAGGTGTCCGACCCGATCATCTTTGGCCATGTCGTGGCGGTGTTTCTCGAAAAATTATTTGAAAAACACGCTGCGACCCTCAAGGATCTGGGCTTTCACCCAAATTTTGGCATCGGCGACCTCCAGACACGACTTGCCACGCTCGATTCTGACAAACGGGCCGCGATCGACGCGGATCTTGCCAAAGTATTCGCCGAACAGCCGGCGCTTTATATGGTTAATTCGGATAAGGGCATCAGCAATCTGCACGTCTCGTCCGATGTGATCATCGATGCCTCAATGCCAGCCCTGATACGGGCCGGTGGTAAGGGCTGGGGACCTGACGGCGAAGAGGCTGATTGCAAATGCGTAATTCCAGATGCCTCTTATGCCTGCATTTACGATGAGACGATCTCATATTTTAAACAAACCGGAGCTCTTGATCCTACGACAAGTGGCGCGGTCTCAAACGTNGGCCTCATGGCGCAAAAAGCCGAAGAATACGGATCGCACCCAACCACCTTTGAAGCCNCNGCNGATGGCTGCATACGCTATGTCTTACACAACGGTGAAATTTTGCATGAGCACAAAGTTCAAAAGGGCGATATCTGGCGGTCTTCAAGCACCAATCGCGCGCCCGTCGAGGACTGGGTTAAACTGGGTATAGCCCGCCAAAAAGCCACCGGTGCCGCAGCAGTTTTCTGGCTGGATGATACGCGCGCCCACGATGTCGAAATCATAAAATACGTCAAAAAAGTTGTAACCGCCGAAGGCGCAGACAANTTGGGCNTTCAAATCATGGCACCGCGCGCAGCAACCCGGTTCAGTCTTGAAACCATTCGGACNGGCAAAGACTGCATCTCGATCACCGGCAATGTCCTGCGCGACTATCTCACCGATCTGTTCCCTATTTTGGAGCTTGGCACCTCTGCCAAAATGCTGTCAGTGGTAAAATTGATGCAGGGCGGTGGTTTATTTGAAACCGGTGCTGGTGGATCAGCGCCAAAACATGTTCAACAATTGATGGAAGAGGGACATCTGCGCTGGGACTCATTGGGTGAATTCTGCGCCCTTGGAGAGTCTTTNAACTTTGTGGCAGAAACCAAAGACAACGCCAAAGCCGCACTGCTGGGCAAAGCCGTAGAACATGCAACCCAACGTCTTTTAGAAAATGACAACTCGCCGCGCCGGCGGGTGGGCCAAACTGACAACCGCGACAGCCATTTCTATTTCGCGCTCTACTGGTCTGAGGCCCTTGCGGCACAGACAGAGGATTCTGGTCTGGCGGAATATTTTGCGCCCATTGCGAACAAGCTGTCCGAGAGCAAGACAAAAATTCTTTCAGAAATGGCGGCCTTGCAAGGCATCCCTGCAGATTTGGGCGGCTACTATCACACCGACCCCGCGAAAACGGCATCCGTCATGCGGCCCAGTCCAACCTTTAACACCATAATCGGTTAATCCCGGATTTGTGCCCCTGCATAGTTTTTGTAACTANAGGGGCACAGTCTGCTGTTAACCAACGGTTACTAGGCCCCGTTCTGTAAATAAGAAACTGCTCTTTTGGGACGCCGCCAAAAATAACCAAAATCCAAACTCTGTATCGCGCGCCATAATGGCCTTTCGCGAGATNGAGTCCGTCGGCAAAAACCAATTTNATTGTGTCTTGTAAATGTTCGACACGGGTGTCTACCGAAGCTAAAGGCTCTGATACCCGGCGAAGATGTGGCCGCCGAAAATGGCCCTGTAAACTTTCGAATTGATGTAATTCAATCATCCATAATTTTGTGGNCAATATCAAACATTAGAATATTAAAACTATAGTGTATCTCATCCACCCANCTTATNACTTGANTGTAATAGGCCCCTNNCCATGAGAAGCAATGAAAGTAAATCCAAAAAGTAGGCGAACCGACGAGCAAGNCGAAGTCNTNGTNTTGTATGCATTTAAATACCATGTTTCTATTTGCAAAAAAAACACGAGTAAGTACTACTAACCTCAAGTAGGCGGAGTTTATGACGCAATTNAAGGAGATTTTTNGATGCATGTGTCTCAAATTATAAACAATAAAATATCCAGAGTTCGGCACGTTATGGAAGACACTGCTGAAAAATCATCTGTGTCTCTGAGCACCACAATCAAAGACACACTTTCTCTTATTGCTACCAGAGACAATAGTGCTATGGCCGTAATGGACGAAAATGATGTGATGGTCGGCATCGTCACAGAAAAAGACATCATCGTTGCTCTGGAAAAGAATGGTAGCGATATCCTTTTGCAGCCGGTTGAAACAATCATGACCTCTAATCCGGTGACTACAGATCCTGAAGCTCACTGCAAGGATGTCCTTATAAAGATGATCGACGGAAATTTCCGAAATATGCCAGTTTTCGATGGCGATACCTTTGGAGGGATCGTCCAAACGCTCGAGGTTGCGGAAGGAAAACTGTCAGAAGTGCTCGAGGAAAACCGGAAGTTGCGAGAGTTGATTGGCAGGTTGGTGCCCACCGCTTTTTATTGCACCTCCACCGATGATGTAGAAACAGTCCATGATAAGATGGTAAAAAATAACTTACCGTGTGTGCCCGTTGTTAATAGCAATCGGGTTATGGATGTCATTGCCGATTATGAATTTCTAACTCTTATTGGGAAAGACGATCTTTTAAGAGCCAATGTGCAGGAGGCAAGTTCAAAAAAGACATAGGTTCCAGATTGGAGTAAAAGAATGGGATTCGCCCCCGACTGGGTTTTAGGTGCGACCTGTGGTGTCATCACACATAAATATGTGATTGGTGATTTGCCACTTCAGGCATATACAAATAAATTCTCAAAGGGCCTGTCGGAATCGTATGACGATACCTCAGGCGATAAACTAATGGCAATCATCGAGGAGATGATGCAGTTTTTAGCATCAGTGGATGGGGACGGTGCCATGTTAATTAACTCTGCTTACATCTTCAACATTGTAAATTTTGATGAAACCGGCGGAAAACGCAAAATAAAAGGACTATTCAAATCAGCCTTGGCGGCACAAAAAAAAGAGGTGTCCATAGATGATGTGCTGAAGTCATTTAGGACATTTGCGTTTTCAATGAGGTCTAATCCTAACCTTTTAGCGCCAAAAGGCTGGAATATTTCTCAAACCGCAGATATCGAATGGCTGACTGAAATTTTTGATCAACGCGTTCGTATTACCGATTCATTTTGAGCTCTAAATACTGTAATTTTAGTCATAAGCCGTGGAAAATTGTGGCAAAGTAGCGGGTCAAGTATGCGGTGCATGCAAGGGTATGTCGTGCAGGAATAGAACAGACCAGACTGAACAATAATACGCCGTATGAGACAAAAATCCTGAGACCTGATTTAAAAAATTAGTAAGATCATCTGAATTCACTAGCCCATTTTATAAGTTGAACGGGCGATTTATCGTAAGTAGTCGAACGCTTGAAGAATAAAGACTACAAAGCGAAGACAGGCGACAAAATTGATCTACTGCAACGTACTTTCCTAGGTTAAACAGACCGTTATAATTCAAGACAAAGAATAGGGCATCACAATATATCAGGTGAGCGAGGATTGACGTTCTTGTCGGACCCATAAAGGGCATAGCGTTGTCGCGTTCACACTCTATCATAAGGCTGATGATATATGAAATATGCACCAATCTGCGTGGCATCGCACATATCAAATCCGGACTGGATATAGCGGAACCAATCAAGCCTATCCCAGCAGCTCTACGACCAAAGTTGTATAGGCATGAAACTATATCAAGGATAAAATCAGCCATTTGGGGCAAGATTTGACACCATAGTCTGCCCCAGCAGAAGGGAACGACAGTGGCGGCATCGACGGTTTGGAGGATATGTATTTGGCTGGCACTGTCTGCAGGGCCCGCAGGGGCCGGTGAAATGTGGATCACCAATGAAAAAGATCACACCGTCAGCGTTATCGATACCAAAACCCAAGAACTGAAGGCATCCTATAATGTTGGCTTGCGGCCACGCGGAATCATTTTTGCAAAAGACTTTTCGGAACTTTATGTGTGCGCTTCGGATGATGACCGAATCGATGTGTTGGATCCTGAGACCGGCGTGGTTATCCGCAGTATGCCCAGCGGCGAGGACCCTGAACAATTCGCGTTGCATCCGAACAATCGCTATCTCTACATTGCCAACGAAGAAGACGCTATGGCCACAGTGCTGGATGTAACTAGCGACGAAGTATTGGCCGAGATCAATGTGGGAATCGAACCGGAAGGTATGGCTGTTTCGCCAGACGGCAAAATTGCAATAGTAACCTCTGAGACCACCAATATGGTCCATTGGATTGACACCGAGGCACAGCGGCTCTTTGCCAACACACTGGTTGGTCAACGACCTCGGCATGGAGAATTCAATACCGATGGTTCAAAGCTTTGGGTCAGTTCCGAGATCGGCGGCGCGATTACAATCTTGAATGTGGCAACGCAGCAAATCGAACACATTTTTCATCTTAAAATCCCGGGTGTCAGTAAAGACTTAATACAGCCCGTAGGCATTCGACTGACAGCAGATGGCAGTAAAGGCTTTATCGCGCTGGGTCCCGCAAACCATGTGGCCGTGATAGACGCCCGGACCTATGAGGTTTTAGATTTTGTCTTGGTGGGACGCCGGGTTTGGCATCTGGCCTTCGATGAGAATGAACGTCACATTTATTCAACCAATGGAATCTCTGGTGACGTGACGATCATCAACGTGGCAAGCCTAAAACCAATCAAAACCCTTAAGGTTGGCCGATTTCCATGGGGCGCCGCTTTCAGACCAGATTGAACAGGGCTTGGTGATTTCCATCTCTGGAAACCTTCGAGAAAATTACCCCTACAAATTGATAGTCATCATCGTTCACAACAGAAATCGCAGCGCTCTTCAGCCACTTTCAGAGTGGCTTCGCAAAGTGTCATTCAGCGGCCATGTCTGGCAAAATACCACCACAGGTCTCACCGGAAGGTTGCTATACTCGGGTTCCTTGATCACCCGACTTTTGTATTGACGAACTGAGCGAATGGGATTCAGTTGTTTGTATGATCCGTCCG
>NYVC01000065.1 GCA_002684375.1 Marinovum sp. | reverse complement strand
CGAAAAGCAGTGCGCGCCAGCAGATAGACATAAGGGTATAGCACAGAAGACAGCACAAAAACTGCGCCGCCAAGCGATCTTATTTCGGGAAAATAATAATCGCGCGGCGATTGCCAGCCAAACAGATTGCGCAACATCCCCTGCACCGGTCCGGCATATTCAAAAAAATCAGTATAGGCATAGGCGACCAGATAGGCCGGACAGGCGATAGGCAGAAGGATAATCATATCCAGAACACGCGAGAAGCGGAACTTATAGGCCGCAACGATCCAAGCGGTTGTGACGCCGAACACAAGCGTTACCACAGAGACACCCACCATCAGCGCTAGTGTCGTCAGGATATATCTGGCCAAAACCGTATCGAATAAATGCGCCCAAAGGCCGTCACTGTCACCAAAGCTCAGTGCAATCAGTGAAATAACCGGTGCGAATAAGATCAAAGCAATCGTGAAAACGCTCGCAGACCAGATATCGAAAGAGCGTCGCGCCGCTTGCACGAAACTACCAACCGACCCGGTCGATGATCTTCTGCGCGTCGCGCGACAGCTCGGCAATCCGCAGGATCGGCAATTGATCCTCGACAAAACGACCCCAGCTTTGCAACTCAGCCGTGTGCGGTACCTTCGGATTGGCCGGGTATTCAAAATTGATCTCACTATATAGGGTCTGTGCCTCAGCGTCGGTTAGAAATTCCAGCAGTTGGACCGCCGCCGCCTTGTTTTTCGAATGCAGCGCCACGCCACCACCCGAGATATTTACATGCGCACCGCGCCCGTCCGCACCCTGATTTGGAAACACCAAGTTGAGGGCTTGTGCCCATTTTTGTTGATTGGTGTCTTCGGCATATTTCAATTTCCCAAAATAATAATTATTGATGATGGCGATGTCGCATTGACCTTCATATATCGCTTTCACCTGTGCGCGATCATTGCCCTGAGGGCGCCGCGCAAGATTGGCAACCAACCCGGTGGCCCAAGCTTCGGCTTTTTCAAGACCATGCGCTGCGATAATCGAGGCCAGAAGTGCGCGATTATACACATGGCTGCCCGGGCGCACACAGATCTTACCCGCCCAGCGCGGATCTGCCAAATCTTCGATGTCCTTTATAGCGCCAACCTCAACACGGTCTTTTGCAGTCACGATAATCCGCGACCGCTTGGACAGACCAAACCATGTATTGTCCGCGCTACGCAAATGGGCCGGTATGTTCGCCTTCATTTTGTCAGACACAATCGGGGCCAGAAGTTGCATGTCTTGGTAGATATAAAGCCGCCCAATATCGACGGTCAGGATCACATCTGCGGGGCTGTTTTTACCCTCGGCCTTCAACCGTTGTGCCAGGCCTTTGGTCGAATAAACCACATTGGTTTTAATACCGGTCTTTTCGGTAAAAGCCTCCAAGAATGGATTGATAAGAAACGGCTGGCGGTGGGAGTAGATATTCAATTCCGTTGCGCTGACAACAGAGGCGGTTGACACCAAAAATGCGGTGAGAAAGCAGAGCAGTTTAGGGTAGCGCATTCTTTTATTCCTGATCTTTTGTCTTGGTATTTCCAGACGGGTGTAACAGCCATTCGACGGACAGGATAGGTCTAAACCAAATGGCTATTTTAAAGGCTATGGCGCGTGCCCCGCGCCGAAGATATCGATATATTTCAACAAGCGGGCGCAGATACATGGCGTATAGACTGTGGTCAATATCAGGTTCGCCCTGACCCAACCCCAGCGTCAGATCGTCGGTTTCGACCGAGTGATGCAGAGATCCGAATAGCCAATCCCAAACAGCCAGCGTCGCCCCAAAGTTCTTGTCATGATGCTGAACCGCGACCGAATGATGCAACTGGTGTTGCGCTGGGGAAATCAACACATATTCCAACCAGCGCCAATAGCGGATACCGATATGCGAATGGCGCAGGTTGGAACCGGCAACATTAAAGGTGAACACCAGTACATTTACCCCAAGTACCGTCATGAGATCGACTTTATCACCAAACCAATAGAAAAAAATTGACAGTGCCACACCCTGGGTGAACGCGCTGCGCAACGAAAAAATAATGCCTTCCAGAGGATGTGTCCGATAGATCGTCAGCGGCGTCAGGTTGGTCGCAGAATGATGGGTTTTATGCAGCGCCCATAGCAGTGGCCATTTATGCATCCAGCGGTGAACAATATATTTGGTCAGATCATCCAGAACAAAAATCGTCACTGTAAACGCCACGACAATCAGCAGGGTCGGCAGCGAGGCCGCTGCGGGAAACTCGGGCCAATCAATTCTATGTAAGACATGGAACAGACCGGTGGCGACAACCAATTGGGTTAACAGCAGTGGCGAAATAAAGAGGGTGAAAACGCGGTTTAAAAAGAAAATAGAATAATCGCCACGCGAGCTTTTTGAGAAAAATATCTTTTTATCAAAAACCTTCTTAATTGCGGCGCGCAGCGACATTTTGCGGGCAACGAGCAACCAGATAAACGCGATCAAAATAGACAGAAGAATATAGCCCAAAAAGACTCGTTTTTTTGGATCCCCAAAATGCTCAAAAATGCTCAGAAAGAAGTCTAATGGTTGCGACACGTTTTTTTAGAACCCCCCGTGGTCAGCCAGCGAAGACATCTCCGCTGGCCGCCTTGTATTAACTATCAGTCATTTTCAGCGCTGTTTGCATCGCCCAACTTACCGGCAAGCGCCGCCATGTTACCTGTTTGATCCTTCGCTCTAGCGGTAACCCCAAAACGGTCAACCATCAGTTTCTGGATTTTCAACATATGCAGCTGATAATCACCCCATGACATAGCTTCGTCTTTTGTGAAGTTGCCCTGAGAATCCATACCTGTCACCTGCGACGCATTCAGAAGCACCGGACCAAAGCCAATCATCCGGTTCAGCTTTACAGCGGTTTCGCCAAGGTTTTCTTTACCCGCTTGCAGCGCCATTGAAAAGCCCTTCAACTCGCCCCAATGTTTGCAATAGGTCGAGAAAGCCTTTGCGGTATCGCCGTTTGATTCCAGCAGTTCACCAAGTTTGTTGATGTCGTTGTAAACCGACCCAGCATATTTAAACACAGATTCTGCGATGACTTTTTCCCAGTTGGTTCCGATCACATCAGCATAGCCCATCAACTGCGCCCGCTGGGCATCCGTTAGGTTCTCGCCATTGGCGTCCGAAATCAATTGGCGACCATCAATAAAGGCTTGGGTCACCGTACTCATATAGTTGGTCTTGCCACCCTTATCAAAGCTAGAAGCATAATACGCATGCGCAAATGTCATCTCTGATTTAAGGTCGATTAGCCCATCACCATCGGCATCGGCCGCGGCGAGGTTTTTCATCTTGGCAACCTCGTAGTTTTCTTTTGCACTCAGATTGAGGCTGTGGGCGGCTGCACCCCAGTACCCGAACGCCTCGTCCCAGACATGTTCTTTCCCTGTGTAATGCGCGCCGTCTTTATACGGTTTGCTGTTTGGCTTGTTGTCAGCGGCAAGCTTTTCATCAAGATAGTTGTCAACGGCCTGATTGTAAAACACCGCGCCCATAGCAAATTTCGAGATCAGCTGCGGATAATTATACCCCGTCACGGGGTCAAACCCGCCTTTCGTGGCGGCCGCATGTTCAATCATCGACGCAAGCACCTCGGCACCGGTCATCTGACCCGGCCAGCCGTTCACAACGCCCTTGTAAGACTTACCAGACAGGTTTTTGCCTTTTGAAATTTCGTTAAGCGTCTCTTGCTTGATGTTAAAATCGCCTTTATCGACAGGGGCGATGATGGCTTTGTTATTGTCAGAGCCACCAAAGTAAGCCATCATTTCAGCCTGCAGGTTGGCCGCATTCCCACCACCATCGCCTTTGGAAGCCAGCTTTTTCAGGCTGTCATGCAACACGTGGCGGGCAATCTGACCGGTATAAGACACCGAGTTAGTCTTGCTGCCACTATACCCTTTGACGGTCACCGGAAACGGACCATACGTGGCGTCGCTATAGGCTGCACTTGCCAAAGCAAGCGGGCTCAGGAACGCAATTACAGCGCCTGCGGCCCCAAAACTATTGATTGATTTCTTCATGTCTACGTCGTCCTCTTCGTTCGCCATTTTATCCAACATATTGCATACTGGTGACTAATTTAGTCAGATATGTCAATCCCGATTCTTTTAATCGGATTTGATTACGGTGCGAATTAAACTGCGCATATTGGCACAAAAATCCAGTCAAAGCTTTTGGGACATTATTAACTTAAAAATCTGCTCGTAATTTAGCGCCAGCCGTCTGGGAGCATTAGCCTCAAAAGCGCCGGCTGCGCTCTGGACTTGTCGAACACAAATTGAGACTGTACCGCCGAGGAGGATGCGGAACATGCAGAAACATAGAATCATTATCGATACGGATCCTGGGCAGGATGACGCGGTGGCTATTTTACTCGCTTTGGCCAGCCCAGAAGATATCGACGTTCTCGGTTTGACCATCGTGGCAGGCAATGTACCACTGCTGGCCACAGCCAAAAATGCTCGGATGATTTGTGAACTGGCGGGAAAGCCCGAGACCAAGGTTTTTGCCGGTTGCGACCGCCCCATCGGTCGGCCGTTGGTGACGGCCGAACATGTGCATGGCAAGACCGGTCTCGATGGTCCCGACCTGCCCGACCCGGTTATGCCGCTGCAAGAGCAACACGCGGTGGAGTTTATCATAGAAACCCTCCGCGCAGAGCCTGCAGGTTCAATCACCCTGTGCGCTTTGGGTCCACTGACCAATATCGCTACTGCAATTCAAAAAGCCCCGGATATCCTCTCGAACATTCGGGAACTGGTGTTGATGGGCGGGGCTTATTTTGAAGTTGGCAACATCCCCCCGGCCGCAGAGTTCAATATTTACGTGGACCCGCAAGCCGCTGATATCGTCTTTAAATCTGGGATACCCATTGTTGTTATGCCGCTTGATGTGACCCATAAAGCGCTGGTGACCAAACCACGCAATGATGCCTTTCGCGCCCTTGGCACAAAGGTTGGCATCGCCGTTGCGCAAATGACTGACTTTTTCGAACGCTTCGACAAGGCAAAATACGGCAGTGCCGGCGCACCGCTGCACGATCCCTGTGTCACCGCCTACCTGCTCAAACCCGAACTGTTTTCAGGCCGCTTGATCAATGTCGAAGTTGAAACCAGCTCAGAGCTGACCATGGGTATGACTGTTGCCGACTGGTGGCGGGTCACACAACGGCCGCCGAATGCAACGTTTATCGGCGATCTGGATGCCGACGGTTTTTTTGACCTGCTCACCGACCGCTTGGGAAGACTTTAGATTTTACACTGGACAGCTCTGATAAAAAACGACATTCAATTTATATGTGTGCTGCCATAACCCTTGCCAAACCCGATGATCTAGACCGGCTAGAAGGTCTCGTGATGCTGTGCCATCAAGAAATAGGCATCGATGTTTCCCCTGCGCAACGACGTCAAGGTCTGTCCCATGTTCTGGCGAACAGCCCGCATGCCGCCGCCTATCTGATCGGACCGGTGCGGGCGCCTGTTGGCTATGTCATGCTGTCGTTTGGGTGGTCTCTGCAATTGATGGGACATTATTGTACCATCGACCAGATCTATGTCCGCAGCGGCGTGCGCGGGCGCGGTATCGCCAGTGAGGTGATGACCAAACTGACCGCGATGCTGAAGTCAACAGATATCAAATCCATTCAAATTCACGCTTCGCAGGAAAACGCCAGTGCCAAAAGGCTGTTCAAACGGGCCCACTTTCGCAGTGGGCGCACCTTCACTCTGATGCTGCGCGACCTGTAGGCCCTTTTCTCTCAACCGTCAGATACTATATATCCCCAATGCGCCTTAATATTCCCTTCGATAATACCTATGCGGCCCTTGACGAGGTGTTCTTTAGCCGCGTCAACCCCGTGGCTGTGAAAGATCCTACGCTTATCGCCTATAATGCCGAACTGGCCAAAGAAATTGGTATCACCAGCGGCACAGAGGATGAGCACGCCAAAGTATTCAGCGGCACCCGTCTGGCCAAGGGCACCGATCCACTGGCCCAGCTTTATGCCGGCCATCAGTTTGGCCATTATTCCCCGCAATTGGGGGACGGGCGCGCGGTCTTATTGGGCGAAACCTGCGGGTCCGACAACCGCCGCTGGGATATCCAGCTCAAAGGGTCCGGCCCAACCCCCTATTCGCGCCGCGGCGACGGACGCGCCTGGCTGGGTCCGGTGTTGCGCGAATATCTGATGAGCGAGGCGATGCATGCGCTGGGCATCCCAACCACACGGGCGCTGGCCGCTGTGAGCACAGGCGAGACGGTATTTCGCGAAAGCCCCCTGCCCGGCGCCGTTCTGACACGTGTCGCCGCCAGCCACATTCGGGTCGGCACCTTTCAGGTATTTGCCGCGCGCGGCGACGTCACTGCCTTGCAAAAACTACTGGAGTATACACTCAATCGCCATTACCCTGACGCCGATGGCCCGCTGGGTTTGCTGAATGCGGTGATTGCCGCGCAAGCGCAACTGGTGGCAAAATGGATGTCCGTGGGATTTATTCACGGGGTGATGAACACCGACAATTGCCAAATCGCCGGCGAGACCATCGATTATGGTCCCTGCGCTTTTTTAGACCACTATGACCCAATGGCAGTGTTTTCATCGATTGACCGGCAGGGTCGCTATGCGTTTTCCAACCAGCCCGACATTATCGTATGGAATATGGCACAGCTCGCCACCGCCTTGATCCCGCTGATGCCCGACCAAGAGAAAGCCGTCGCATTATTCACCACGGCCGTCCATGCGATGCCACAATTGATCCGTGATCATTGGAGCCGCGCGTATGGCGCAAAAATCGGCTTGACCGTGCTGCGCCCCGGTGACGACACTCTGATCACAGAGCTGCTGCAACTGATGGCCGACAACAGCGTCGATTACACCAATACGTTTCGCGGCCTCCTCACCGGCCATGCCCGCGACCAGTTTGACAATACAGCAGGTTTTGACACTTGGGCCGAACGCTGGCGACAGCGCCTGTGCGATGTCCCCGATGCAGAGACGGTGATGGCCCAGAATAACCCGGTGTTTATTGCGCGCAACCACCGTGTTGAGCAAATGATAGCAGCCGCAGTTGAGGGGGATTTCGCCCCCTTTCACCGGCTACGCAAGGTCTTGGCGCGCCCCTATGACACCCAACCCGACGCTGCGGATTTAACCCAGCCGCCCACCCCGCAAGAAGTGGTGCCCGCCACATTTTGCGGCACGTAATCCAAAGAGCCTGAACCGCGACAGCGCATATGCAACCCGGCACACTGTATTTAAACTGCGATGCCAAGGCGGCGGTCCGAACCCCACAGCCGATCATCAGCGGCGCCGCAACACGGCTTCGGCACGATCTGAAATCACCCAAGCGGCCAGCCCGTCACGCAAACCGGCAATAAACCCTGCCCGCCAAAGCGGATCAACGAGGTTGTCCAGATCCTGATCGGTCGATAAAAAACCGGCCTCAACCAAAATTGACGGTATATCCGCAGCCTTCAACACCGAAAATGCGGCTTGCTGCAACGGCAGTTTGTAGAGGTCTCCGGTGGCGTTCTCGATGCCGGCCAGCACCGATTTTGCCAGCGCCCTTGCCCGAGGGGCCGTTTCAAGTCGCGCCAGATCCAGCAAAACATCCGTCACCACATCATCGGCGCCATTGAGATCAATGCCCGACAGAATATCCAGCCGGTCATGACGCTCAGCCAGTGCTGCGCTGGCGGCATCTGAGGCCTCATCCGACAGGGTGAAAATACGCGCACCATGGGCCACGCCCTGTGCCAAAGCATCTGCATGCAGCGATATAAACACATCAGCCCCCCGCTGATGGGCCAGACGCACACGGTCTTCTAAAGACACAAACACATCAGCGTCTCGGGTCAATAAAACGTCATAATCCCCTGTCCGCAGCAAGGTGTCTTTAAGCTCGCGCGCCAACAACAGCATCAGATCGGCTTCTTTGACACCGCGGTTTTCAGCGCCGGGGTCGATGCCACCATGGCCCGGATCAAGCATCACCACCAAACGGCGTNTCGCTTTATCTTGCCGCGGCGGGTCCAAGGTATCGGGAGGCAAATCCCAACGTGGATCATACGGAGCCCCGGCCGCCGCATCATAGGCCGCGCGGCTGACCGGCCGCAAAGACAGCGACAGATCTGCCGATCCGGTCTCAGCTGCAATGGTCATCGCGACATCCGCCACTGCCATAGGTTGTGCCATCTGCGCCACCAGACGGCTCCAACCGGGACGGTAGCTGCCAAAGCGCACCTCGACGATCTTCTGGCTCTGCAGCAATGTCTCACTGGTCAATCCAGTCCAGTCGACCTCGCGGAAATCGATCACCAGGCGATCGGGTCGAGACAGCGTAAACACGCGGAAAGGCACGCCTTGGCTTAGCCGTAAATCCACCTGAACGCTGTCGCTCCCGGCGTTTGTGATCGCTGATCTGACGCTGTCAATACGCGCCAGAGCGCTAAAGTCCTGCGCCGGGGCCGACAGCGCCCAAAAAGTGAACCATGCGCTGACCCAAACCAGCTTTATCAAATATCCCAGACCCATATTTTTTCCTGCTGGCACCTTTTGCATAATCTGATCCCCTCAACATACCGTGACGCATCGTGACACATAAGCACTAATCGACCTGTTTACCGTTCGGTTTTTCGCTCTGGTTTTCGCTCTGGTTTTCGATCTGCCATAAACTGCGTTAAGCGCGCCAGCCCCTCACGGATATCGGCGGTGCTGCGCGCATAGGAAAACCTTAGCGTTGTATGGCCGCGCTCAGGGTCGAAATCCAAACCCGGTGTGACAGCCACACCCGCCCCGGCAAGAATTTCACGGGAGAACGCCAAACTGTCATCCGTTAATTCACTTACATCCGCATAGACATAAAACGCCCCGTCTGGCGGTGCGATGCGATCAAAGCCCGCCCGCGGCAACCCCTCTAGCATCAACCGGCGATTTTCGGCATAAACCGCCAAATTCGCCTGCAGCTCGTCGTCACACTCCATCGCCGCCAAAGCCATCAGCTGCGACGCATGCGGCGCACATAAAAACAGGTTCTGGGCCAGCCGCTCAATGCGACGCACATGATGCTCTGGTACCACCATCCAACCAACCCGCCAGCCTGTCATACTGAAATACTTAGAAAACGAGTTGATGACATAACATTCATCAGTGATTTCCAGCGCCGATACTGCTTTTTTTTCATATTCAATACCGTGGTAAATTTCGTCGCTGATAAACGCCGCCCCCTGAGCCTGCGTCGCTTCGATCAATCCTTGCAGAGCGGGCCGGTCCAGCATTGTGCCAGACGGATTGGCAGGAGAGGCCACCAAGAGCCCCTGCAGATCAAGTCCAGCGAAATCTTCTGCAACGGGTTGCAAGCGTGCGGCGTGGGACGTGGGCAGATCCACCGGCACCAGATCAAGTGATTTGAGGATTTGCCTGTAGGAGGGATACCCCGGCGCCCCAATGCCGACCCGTGCACCGGTGTCAAAGAGCGATGAGAACGCCAATATGAAGGCACCACTTGATCCCGGCGTGATCACCACGCGGTCGGGGTCGAGCTTGATCCCATACCAATCTTGGTACAGCCCGGCAATCCGTTGCCGTAAACTTGGCAACCCCAGTGCCACAGTATAGCCCATCGCGTCGTCTTGAACCAATTGGGCGCCAAGCCCCGCACGCGCGGCTTTGGGGGCCGGTGTGCCGGGTTGGCCCACCTCCATGTGAATGATCGAACGCCCTGCATCTTCGGCTTGCCGCGCAGCCTCCATCACATCCATCACAATAAAGGGATCAACCGTGCCCCGCCTTGAGCTTTTCATTGAACGGCTCCTGCTGTATAAGTTGGAAAATGTTTCACTATGTAACCGGCAGCAGGTCAATGCATCCCGTTCGATTTCTTATATTTTTATTTTTTTTGATCCAGCAGGCCAGCCTAGCTGCGCACGCCGCCGGTTTACTCCGCGACGCAGATATCGAACACAGCCTCGCCCAGATCGCCCAGCCCGTCCTTTCCGCAGCCGGCCTGTCATCGAACCAGATCAAAATACTGGTGGTGAACGACAATTCGCTGAACGCCTTCGTGGCAGATTCCCAGCATATTTTCCTGAATGTCGGTTTGATTCTAAAACTGGGTGAAGTCGGCATGCTGCAAGCCGTCATCGCCCATGAGGCCGCCCATATCGCCAACGGCCATCTGGCCCGTCGCACCAGCAATTTCGGGACCTCCAAAACCGCAGCGGGCTTGGGCATGTTGCTGGCTGCCGCCACTGCACTCTCTGGCAATTCCGATGCCGCAGCCGGTATTGCCCTCGGCACCAACAGCACAGCACAACGTTTATTTTTCACACACACAAGAGCCGAAGAAGCCGCCGCAGATCAATCCGGCATCCGGTACATGGTCCGTGCCGACATTGATCCACAAGCAGCCGTGGAACTGCTTAATATTTTTGAAGGGCAGGATATGCTCAGTCCAAGCCGACAGGATCCTTATGCGAGATCCCACCCCCGATCACGTGACCGCAATCGAACCATTAAGAACCTAGTGAGTATCCAGAAAAAAACCTTTGAGCCAGATCTGAACGCACAGTATTGGTTTAAGCGCGCCAAAGGCAAGTTATCCGCGTTTATCCGATCGCCAAAATGGACCTTTCAAACACTAGACGATGAGCAAGCAGATGATATTCGCCTAATGCGTAAAGCAGTGGCCTATTTTAGACGCTCCGACCTGCCGCGCGCAAAAAAAGCTTTAGAAGCGGTGATAAAACTCAGACCTGATGACGGCTACATATACGATTTATACGGCGAGATTCTGCTGAAAAGTCGCGCCCCGAAACAATCGATTCAAGCCTATCAGACAGCGGTGTCTCTGGTCCCGGAAAATGGTATAATTCTTGGCGGCTTGGGGCGGGCGCTGCTTGCTGATGGCAGAGCCAAATCAGCTCTACCAGTCCTTGAAAAAGCCCGCTCTGTCGACTTTGGCGACACCCGGGTCTTACGGGATCTTGCCCTTGCGTATGCCAAGACCAACCAAACCGGCATGGCCTCTTTGGTTACCGCAGAACGCTATGCGCTACAGGGGCGGATTGGTGATGCATTGATCCACTCAAAACGCGCCGAAGGTCTGCTGCCAAAGGGATCCGGGCCATGGAAGCGCGCGATGGATATTCAAAATAGGGCCGCGTCCCAAAAATAAAACCTGATGCTAAGGGTGTGGCTTTATCAAATAAGATGCCCACCCGCCAGATCGCAGAGTGGTCCATTTCGGGGCATTGGTGCGCACGCATCCGCCGCCTTGGTTTAAAATGGCAAAAGCGATTTAAATACGGAAACCCTGAAACAGGCACGAAAAAGCCGCTCTCGTTAAAGCCAAGTCATTGTAATCGTATTAGCAGATCCAAATCCGAGAATATTGACGAATATCTCTTAAGAAGGCCGCCGACCTGACCTTAGATCATTCGTCTACCGGGTCTTCGCTTTGGGTTTTTGCCAGAGCAAGCATCCGCGCCAAGACGGGATCAAGGGTCACATCAGCTTTTGCATACCGTTCGGTCACAGCCGAAATCGACAGCGATACATTTTTGATAGTTGAGGTTTTGTTACCCGCGGGGCCGTATAGTTGGCCATTCACCTTAAAGTAAATCGACCCTGACATACCGGCCCGCAATACCGGCGCGACTTCGGTCTGCGGCAATATGTATTCTTCACCGGCATCCAGGATTTTTTCAAATATAACGTCCCCATCACCAGAGCGTATTCGAACCCAAGCGGGCCGGATCGCAAACAGGGCCAGTTCGGGAGGGGCCTCTTCCAAAACAATGGGAACTTCCACAGTTTTCACTGGTTCAGGCTCTAATGCTGGACTTTCCAAAGCAACCACCAGCGGCTCAACCTCTGGCTCTGCCACAATAAATGCACCCATAGCCGAAGGATCCAGCGTTGCTATTGGCCCATCCCGAGGGACCAAAACCGGCGCGTCCAGTGCTTTTGGCCTGTACAGACGATCGATCTTTGCCATCTGTGCTCTCGCCAGCGCCGCAGAATCGGCCTGATCAGCATCCGAAGTCAATACCACTGTCTGCAGCGGATCAACCTCAGCTAATGCTAGCGGAGCTTGATCCACGGGCATAATCTGCACCCTTTGTATTTCACGCAAAAGGCTCCAACCGCCAAACCCAATCCCGCCGATTAACAAAAGTAAAACTGCAATTGATCCAACGGCATTATACTGCAGACGGGACAACCAACTGTCGTCGGTTGGTAAAAACGGCGTTTTTGGGTTTACGAATGGATTAAAAGAGTTTTGTTCTATATCAACGCTATCTTCTGCCTCAGGCCGCCGCACAGCCGCTGCTGCAGACATACCATGGGCTGGAACAAACCCGCTTTCAGCGCAAAATGCCGCGAAAGCCTTATCAGGGTCCATTTTAAGAAAACGCGCATAGGATCGCACATAGCCCGATATAAACCCTGGCGTGTCAAAGGCCGATGGGTTGGCGTCTTCAATGGCGGCGATATAGGGGGCTTTGATGCGCAGTTCGCGCTGCACATCCAAGAGCGACTTCCCAAGCGTAGCTCTTTCGCCACGCATGATGTCGCCAAGGCGCATTTCGTAATCATCAAAACTCTTAAGTTTCAAACCCAGCCCTCACGGCCCCCGTCGGCCAGCCACTTTCTTAAACCTTTAAAATGAGACAAAAATCCCACGAACAACAAGGTGAGTCGCACCCGTTACACGTGTCTGGTATCATACCATAACCAAAGATGCATTATCTTTAAGTAAGGGCCCTATCTTTTTGGGTGGAATGAGCAGACTTAAGCCGATAGCTCGGCACGATTCAGCGCACAATGTGACCATAACCGGTCCATCGCCGCAACTAAGTCGTCCATTTCGGTTGCGCCGTGCACAGGAGATGGAGTGAAACGCAGCCGTTCTGTGCCCCTCGGCACGGTTGGAAAATTAATAGGCTGAACATAAATCCCATGGTTTGCCAGTAACATATCAGAAATATTCTTGGTGTGCACCGGATCACCAACAATCACCGGAATGATGTGGCTGCCGTGATCAATAATGGGCAGACCCAAAGCTTTTAGCCGACCCTTGAGATTACGCGCCTGAGCCTGATGTTTTGTCCGCAGCATCTGATCGGTTTTCAAAAATGCAACCGATGCCGCGGCTCCGGCCGCGACCGCGGGTGGCAGCGACGTGGTAAAAATAAAACCCGGTGCATAAGACCGAATTGCATCACACATCTTATCGCTCGCGGCTATATAGCCCCCCATAACGCCAAACGCTTTGGCCAACGTTCCGTTGATGATATCAATTTTGGCCATAAGACCCGTTTGCTCGGCGACGCCTCCGCCCCGCTGACCATACATGCCGACAGCATGCACCTCATCAAGATACGTCAATGCGCCGAACTCTTCCGCCAGATTGCACAGATCCTGCATCGGACAAAAGTCGCCATCCATGGAATAGATGGATTCAAAAGCAATCAGTTTTGGCGCATCNGGGTCGTCCGCCTGCAACAAACTGCGCAGATGATCCATATCATTGTGACGGAAAACCCGCTTGGCACCACCGTTGCGGCGCACACCTTCGATCATCGACGCATGGTTCAACTCGTCAGAATAAATAATCAAGCCCGGAAAGAGTTTGGGCAGGGTGCTCAGAGTTGCGTCATTGGCGATATAGGCGCTGGTGAACAACAAAGCGGACTCTTTGCCGTGCAGATCGGCCAGTTCGGACTCGAGTTTGTTATGATAAACCGTNGTGCCAGAAATGTTGCGCGTGCCTCCAGACCCCGCACCGGTCGCGTCAATCGCGTCATGCATCGCCTGTAAAACCACAGGGTGCTGCCCCATCCCAAGATAGTCATTGCCGCACCAAACCGTCACCGGCTGCTCGCTGCCATCATCCTTGCGCCATACTGCATGTGGAAAATGGCCGCGACGACGTTCGATATCGATAAACGTGCGATACCGTCCTTCTTGATGAAGGCGTTCCAGCGCTAGGTCTAGCTGTCCTGTAAAATCCACTAAAATTTTCTCCGTCGAAGTTTGCTCAGGGCCATTTTTTAAAACCGAGTCGGCCTCCGCACTCCATTTAATATCGCTNTCNTAAGTCTTATAGAACGGGCATCTCAATTTCAACAGGCTACAAATTGCCGCTGCCCTTGATAGCCCGAAGTTAATCCCANTATANACGNCNCTGTGACCTGGTATAGTGCACCAAAGAGCGAGAAGGATGTGATGCATGAATCTACAAGATGTCTTAACAAAAATTGATCACGATTTACCACAGGCGACCGAACGCCTTTTGGCCCTCTTGCGTATCCCCTCAATCTCGACCGATCCGTCGTATAAAGACGCCTGCGANAGCGCTGCTGATTGGCTGGTGGCCGACCTGCTCAGCATGGGTGTAACAGCTGAAAAACGCGCCACGCCGGGACACCCGATGGTGGTTGGTCACATCGGAGACGGCGCGCCACATGTGCTATTTTATGGTCATTACGACGTGCAGCCGGTTGATCCGGTGGAACTTTGGGACAGCGACCCTTTTGACCCCCAGCTGCAAGACACTCAGGGCGGTCGGGTAATCCGCGGTCGCGGGTCTTCCGATGATAAGGGCCAGTTGATGACCTTTATCGAGGCCTGCCGCGCCTGGCAATCAGTGCATGGCAGCCTGCCGTGCCGGATCACTTTTTTCTTCGAGGGCGAGGAAGAATCAGGCTCCCCGTCGCTGGTGCCATTCCTGCAAGAAAACAAAGCCGAGCTTTCAGCCGATCTGGCTCTGATCTGCGACACCGGCCTGTTCGAAAGCCGCATACCGGCGATTGTCACCATGCTGCGGGGAAACCTGTGCGAAGAAATCGTGATCACCGCCGCCAATAAGGACCTGCATTCGGGCATGTTTGGAGGCATCGCAGTCAATCCGATTCGTGTGCTGTCTCGCATCCTGTCAGGGTTGCATGATGATCGTGGCCGCATCACCCTTCCCGAGTTTTACGCCGGTGTCCCGCCCCTGCCCGAGAGTTTGCGCAGCCAATGGGATGGGCTGAATTTCGATCACACAGCNTTTTTGGCCGATGTCGATCTGTCGCATCCCGCAGGCGAGCAAGGAAAAACGCCACTTGAAATGATCTGGTCCGAACCCACCTGCGAATTCAACGGCATTGAAGGCGGCTATACCGGTGCCGGTTTTAAAACTGTGCTGCCTTCGAGCGCCACGGCAAAGATCAGTTTTCGGCTCGTTGGACAACAGGATCCGTTGAAAATTCGCGACGCCTTCCGCGCCTATGTCACCGATAAGCTGCCGGCCGACTGCGCGGTCAGCTTTGGCGACCACGGGGCCTCGGCCGCGAGCCTCATGGCCACCGACCACCCGGCCTTTGAGGCCGCACGAGATGCATTAAACGACGAATGGCCCGACGCCGCAGCCTATGTCGGCTGTGGCGGGTCGATCCCAGTGGCGGGCCATTTCAAAAACGTGACCGAAATGGATGCTATGCTGATCGGATTTGGCAAAGATGATGACCAGATTCATTCGCCAAATGAGAAATATGACGTTGAAAGCTTTCACAAAGGCATCCGCAGTTGGGCGCGTATTCTCGCCGCTATAACCAAATGATCGCCGGGTTTTCCTATGGCACGCACAGCGCTGACGGGGTTGATGTTGCTTATTGCACCGGCGGGTCAGGGCCACCGTTGTTATTGTTGCACGGCTTTCCGCAAACACATATGATGTGGGCGCAAATTGCGCCTAAACTGGCGCAAAATTTTACCGTGATCTGCGCAGACCTTCGCGGCTATGGGGCCTCTGGCAAACCAAACGGCACCGAAAATTACAGCTTTCGGGCCATGGGTCAAGATCAACTATCACTGATGTCAGCGCTGGGGTTTACACGGTTTCATCTCGCCGGACATGATCGCGGCGGGCGGGTGGCGCACCGCATCGCGCTGGATGCGCCACAGCGTATCACCAGTCTTACGGTGATGGATATCGTTCCGACGCATCACCTGTTGGATGAGTTACACCAAAGCGTTGCGAAAGCCTATTACCACTGGTTTTTTCTCGCTCAACCCGCCCCCTTTCCCGAAACTTTGATCGCAGCTGACCCCGATTATTTTTACCAATCCTGTCTGTTGGGCTGGGGGGCGGCGAAACTGGAACAATTCCCTGCCAACCAGCTACAGGCCTACCGTCTGGCATGGCGCAATCCGGAGACGATGCGCGGCATGTGCGAAGACTACCGCGCCGCGTTGATCTATGACTTTGATGTTGATGCGATGGATCTGGACCGCAAGCTCACCTGTCCGGCTTTGGTGCTATCAGGCGCAGACGGCGTTATGGATCAGATGTTTGACATGCAAAGCGTATGGGCTTCACGGTTGGAGGATATGCGTCATATCGCGGTGCGCGGCGGCCATTTCTTCGTGGATCAAAATCCCGATGAGACCCTTACGCATCTGAAGGGCTTTTTAAACACCAAGCCGTAGTATGCACCTACAGGCACCTTGCAGGATCATTTTACACCGTCATGTTGCATGGTCATGGACGTGGCCGATTAAAAAACGCCNCCGGTGACAGATGGCGCGCATACCAGTTCAGATTTGCCTATTCAAACCGAGCAGCTGCGACAACAATGGCCCAGCTATCTTGCACAAACTATTCGCGTTTATGCGCCTGTGCGACCCAAGAACTCAATTGCGTCTTCCAACCGGTCATCGCCCCAGAAAATTTCTGCGCCTATCGAAAAGCTTGGAACCCCAAAAATACCAAAATTTAGGGCCTCTTGCGTATTCGCATCATATGCCGCCTGTGCACCCCCCAAAGCCCTGAGCGTGCTGGAAACATTCAGGCCCATATCTCCAAGGGTTTTTTCCAAATTTGCGCGCGAACCGGCTTCTAACCCCTCTAAGAACCAATATTTATAGGTCGTGTTAAAATACTCCAGATACCGACCTTCGCGGTTGACAATGACGCCCACCAAATTCGCTCTATCAAACTCTTTTAGCGGATAGGCCGCTGGCACCATAGGGACCGGTATCCCATATTTTTGCGCCTGACGTTCAATATCCCGCCACATGTAATCCACTTTAGATTTTTTGGACGGCGGGAAAGGGATATTTTCCATAGATCGCATGATCGAACGAATGCTTATGGGCTTCACCACGAGGTCAATTTTTGCGCTTTTGAGAACTGTCTCGATTCGCATTGCCGTCAGATAGGAATAGGTGCTTCCGATAGACAGCCAAGCGGTCAGTTGCTGTGTCATGCCGGTTTCCTTATTGGGTCTGTCCTTGGCCTTTTGAGATCACCGCACGTTTTCGCAGAAAAAAACTTTAGACCGTCAGACCATGGTGCCAAGAAAACGGTAAGACATGTCTGATTTGCAGCCCACAGCGCTCTGTTATGCTGTTATGATCAGGACAAGGTTACCCCCTCTTTTAAACTCGGTATGATGGAATTATCAATAACACAGCACAGTATCTGCTTCTAAAGAACACTCCAACAGAGCATCTGGCATCGCAAACGATGCATTATAGCCGTTCAAAAGCGTCTCATCATAACCTCGCGCCTTGGCCGACATGCCAGAGACGAAAATTTTCGTATTTTCTGATTTCAGTTTATCAAGATGATCTTTCAAATCGCCCGTTCCCAGTCCAACCACCTGTTCCCTTTCAGAACACCCCAATAAATGGACACCATCAGCTGCCAAAAATAATGTGACGTCCCCCCCTTTATCGACTGCAGTCACGGCCACCAACAGTCCGAGAGTGGCCTTATTCGCTAAATCTGGTCCACTATGGATGTGTACAACAATTTTTGACATGTATCTGGTCCTATTGTTCAGAGCCTGAAAACAATTAAGGACCTTTCTAAAAATAGTAAAGTTATGGATCAATAACCATGATAAATCACTTTTGGCGAAAACTGAAAGTTTTTAACGATTAAAACTCAGCATGGGATAACAGAGTAAGGTCAATTTTGAAACGTGACCCAAAAAAAGGGCTGCACGGGCAAGATCGTCCAAAATGATCAGGACTGCGCAATTAAAATAGTCTTTTACAGAACACGAACCCGCCATGCTTTTGCCACTGCATTTGGTATCGGAGCGTTTATTGAGCTTGGGAAAGTGGCGCGGTTGACGGGGCTCGAACCCGCGACCTCCGGCGTGACAGGCCGGCACTCTAACCAACT
>NYVC01000064.1 GCA_002684375.1 Marinovum sp. | reverse complement strand
CGGCCCCAATTATTACAAAATCTGCTTCCACTTTATCCCCCAAAGCCACCTTTTAGAACGGTGCCTCTAAATCACCCATGCGGACATAGACGGATTTCATTTGCGAATAATGCGCAATCGCTGCCTTGGAATTTTCGCGCCCCACACCAGAAATTTTAACGTCACCAAACGGGGCCTCGACGGGTGCATCATTATAAGAATTGATAAAACAACTGCCGGCCTCTAACTGCGCAATCACCCGGTGCGCCCGGCTGATATCGCGGGTAAAAACCCCTGCCGAAAGACCAAATTCGCTGGCATTTGCGCGGCAGATCACATCGGCCTCGTCCTCAAAATCAAGCACCGACATCACCGGTCCGAATATTTCCTCTTGGGCAATCGTCATGCGATCTGTCACATCGGCAAACACAGTCGGTTCCAGATAAAAGCCGTCGCCGGCCAGCCGAGTTCCACCATAGACCAGTCGCGCGCCCTCTTCCTTGCCTTTGGCGATATAGGATTGTGCAATATCCATTTGCCGTTGGCTGACCATCGGCCCAAAATTTGTCCTCTCATCCAGCGGGTCCCCAATCACGGCTTGCTTCAGTCGTTCGACCAACCGCGTTAGAAACGCCTGCTTGATATCTTTGTGTACAAACACCCGGGTGCCGTTTGAACAAATCTGACCCGAAGAATAGAAATTTGCCAGTATCGCACCACCAACTGCATTTTCAACGTCGGCATCGTCAAAAATAATCAACGGTGATTTGCCACCCAACTCCATGGTGACATGTTTGACGTCAGCGGCCGCGGCGGCATAGACCTTGCGACCCGTAGGCACTGATCCGGTCAAAGACACCTTGGCCACCCGGTCATCACCCACCAGCGACGCCCCCACATCACCCTGCCCCTGAATGACGTTAAAAACCCCGTCAGGCAGACCGGCGTGTGACAGAATTTCAGCAATTTTCAAAGCACATACCGGTGTTGTTTCTGATGGTTTGAACACCATTGTATTGCCGCATGCCAGCGCAGGGGCTGCTTTCCAACAGGCGATTTGAGTGGGATAATTCCATGCTCCAATTCCGACACAGACCCCCAGCGCCTCGCGGATAGTATAGACCCAATCCTCGCCCAGTTGGATATGCTCGCCGGTAAGACTNCCCGCAAGGCCGCCAAAATATTCCANCGCATCCGCGCCGCTGGTCGCATCCGCACAGAGCGTCTCGGACAAGGGCTTGCCAGTGTCATACGTCTCAAGCACCGACAGGGCGTGGTTTTGGGCTCGGATCATATCAGCTGCCCGGCGCAGAATACGCCCGCGTTGGGTGCCACTGGTGGCCGCCCAGGCTTTTTGNGCCTGTTTTGCACTGGCCAAAGCCTCTTCGACAATGGCAGGTGTCGCCGCATGTAGCTGGCCCAACAGCTGTCCGTTGGCAGGATAGATCAGCTCAAGCACCGGGCCGTTAGTATCGTCCACATAGCGACCNTTGATAAAATGGCTGGCCGCGGGCTGAATGAAAGTCATCGCTTANTCCTTAATTTGAGTAGAGTAGGCCCTNGGGTACATATCTCACGTCCTCTTCGGAACGCGTTTTTTGGCCTCTAAGGCATTGAGGTCCATATGATTGCGCATATAGCGCTCTGAGGCTGTTTGCAGCGGTTGATAATCCCAAGGGTAATAGCCTCCCTCGCGCAGCGCTTCATAGATCACCCAGCGACGGGCTTGGCTCTCACGGATCTCAGCGTCAAACCGATCCAAATCCCACAGCGCATGGGATTGGTCGCGCAAATCCTGCAAAATCTTTGCATACTGCGGGTTAGACGCCAGATTGCACAGCTCATGCGGGTCGGTCTCAAGATTAAANAGCTGCTCNGGATCCAGCGCACAGCGGATGTATTTCCACCACCCCGAACACAGGCTGACAAGCGGCGCATAAGACGCCTCTGCTGCATATTCCATCGCCACCGCTTGACGGCGCGCTCCACCCGACGCGAGGGGCACCAAGCTCTCACCATGGGTCCAAGGCATGACCTCAGCCATACTGATACCCGCCAAATTGCACAGCGTCGGGCAGATATCGATGGTCGAAACCGGCGCGGTGACAACACCCGGTGCCATTTCAGGAGCCGCGATCATCAAAGGCACCCGCGCCGCACCCTCAAAGAACGACATTTTGAACCACAGCCCACGTTCCCCAAGCATATCGCCATGATCTGATACAAACAGGATCGTCGCCTCTTGCCCAGTCATCTCAAGGACGTCCAAAATCCCACCGATCTTGTCATCAAGATAGCTGATATTGGCAAAATACGCCCGCCGCGAGGCTTTGATCTGCGCCTCGGAAATCTCGTAGGACCGCCAGTCATTGGCGTCGAAAATACGCTTTGAGTGAGCATCTTGATCTGCGTAAGGAATGGACGGCACCTGCGGCAGCAGGTGATCGCAATCCTCATAAAGGTCCCAATATTTTTTACGTGCCACATAGGGATCATGCGGATGGGTAAAGCTGACCGTCAGGCACCACGGCCGCACATCCTCTTCGCGCGCCAGATCATAGAGCTTGCGGGTGGCTTGATAGGCAACTTCATCGTCATATTCCAGCTGGTTCGAGGTTTCGCCAACACCAGCGCCGGTGACGCTGCCAAGGTTGTGATACCACCATTCAATCCGTTCACCAGGCCTACGGTAATCGGGGGTCCAGCCAAAATCGGCCGGATAGATATCGGTGGTCAACCGCTCTTCGAAGCCATGCAACTGGTCGGGGCCGACAAAATGCATCTTTCCGGTCAGGCATGTCTGGTATCCACCACGGCGCAGGTGATGGGCATAGGTCGGGATTGACGAAGTGAACTCGGCTGCATTGTCATAAACCCGCGTGGCGCTGGGCAATTGACCGGACATAAAACTCGCCCGCCCCGGCGCACATAGCGGCGAGGCGGTATAGGCGCGCTTAAACCGCGTTGATCGGGCCGCAAGACGTTTTANGTTTGGCGCATGCAACCAGTCAGCCGGCCCATCGGGAAACAAGGTGCCGTTAAGTTGATCCACCATGAAAATCAGGATATTGCGCTTCATCGTGGCGACCCCTGCGCCAATTCCAAGGCCACGGCCCGCATCACGTGTTTGATCGCCCTCTCAGGGTCGGCCAAGGTTTGTCCAAGGCTTTGGCGCAGATAAAGCCCGTCGATCATACCTGCCAGTTGCTCGGCCACATCCACCGACCGCGACCCCACCAGAGGGCGCAGTGCAAAGATCAGGTTTGACTGCAACCGCCGCTGGTAGATNCCAAGCAGATGTCGGGCCTGTTGTGAGCTTTGTGCCAGAACATAAAAATTAAGCCATGCGGCGATGACATCGCGTTGAAAATGACTGGGCGCAAAACTGGCGCGGACGATGGCCCCAATGCGGTCTTGCGGCGTGCACGCCATCGACAGTGCCCCACGCACNTCNGCGGCGTATAATGCCAATGTATGACGCATCGCGGCCAAAAAAATCTGATCTTTTCCGCCAAAATAATGATGGGCCAACCCGCTGGACATACCGGCGCGCTTGGCGATCTGGCTGACCGTAACATCAAGTGTGCCCGCCTCGCCAATTTCGGCGATCGTTGCCTTGACCAATGCCGCGCGGCGGATCGGTTCCATCCCAACTTTTGGCATTTTAACTCCTTTTTACAGTCATCTATAGTCTAGATGTTTTTTGATTGATCCGTCAATCAATAAAAATCACNNAAAATAACACAACCTTCCGCCGAGCAGCNCCATACCGGCAAACCGTCATTCATCATCAATCTGCAACCAAACAAGTCCGTAGAGCAATATTGCAAATGATCCCGCCGCCGCAATCACAAANGGCATTCTCAAAGCCAGCGCCCGGCCTAGGTCCGGTTCGGCCATGACCACAATCGCACCGGATGCCAGCGCCCCAAATGGAAGCAAACCCCANCCGAAAAAACGGTATATGCTGTTGACCCGCCCCAGCAACGCATCGGGAATAAAGCGCTGGCGGTACGACACAGTCACCACATTCCACAACAGTGCCGCAAACATTTCCAAAAGCAGTGCCAATGCCACGATCAGCACAGAAGGCACAAGCGCCAGCAGCGCATTGCTCACAGCCCAGACCAGAAGCGCGCAGTGCAAAGCGCTTCGGCGCCCTAACAAGGCAGCTATTTTCGGACAGATCAGCCCCCCAACCACGCCTCCCGCCGCACCGGCGATCAACAACAGTCCGTGTTGGGTCACGCTAAGACCCAGCACCTCTTGTGAATACAACACCAAAATTGTCACCACCAACATCCCCAGTGCGTTCATCACCCCCAGCATCAGTGCCAGTTGTAAAATGACCCGATGGGACCGTATCCATACCATGCCCTCGACCGCCTCGCGCCAGACCGAACGCCGGATCACCGCCGGTCGGGATGGAATTGCGATGAAAAACACCATTCCAGCCGCCAAGGCAAAACTCAACGTATCCAGTACAAACGGTGCAGGCACAGCCCAAGCGATTAAAAATCCGGCCAGCGGCGGGCCGATGAAAGCCCCCATTATCTGTTCGATGCTCCACAATTGACCATTGGCGCGTTCCAGATCGGACTTGGCCACAACAGAGGGTAAAACGGTTTGAGCCGCGTTGTCGCGTACCACTTCAGCCAGTCCAAGCAAAAATGCCAGCCCTGAAACCATCAATATCGCAGTAAATGCTGCTCCTGCCGGCGCCGGCTGCGGGATCGTCAGCGCGCAGACCACCAACCCGGCGGTCAAGATCATTCGCAGGATATCCGCGCCAACCATCAGATGTTTGCGGTCATAGCGATCGGTTATCACGCCAGCAGGAATTGAGCATAGGAACCACGGCAGACGGGTGGCAAAAGCCACGGTGGCAATCAGCATCGGGTCGCGGGTTATCAGACTGGCCAGCCATGGCAGCGCCAATGCCGACACCCCATCCCCAAGGTTCGACACAGCAGAGGCCGAAAACAACAGTCGATAATTTTTATTGGTGAAAAATAAAGTCATAAAAATTCCAGTTTAAAAATAAAGTATGGCCTCCTAAACTTTGGTTGCGGGCACCGGCGGCGTGCGTAGACGACGCTGCAATGTTGCCTCACGCCAGCTGATAAACGTCACTGATGCCAGAATAATCACCCCGCCAAGCACCACAAACGGATCAATCGCCTCGCCAAAGACAACCACACCCAAAGTAGCCGCCCAGACCAGTTGCAAGAACGTAACGGGCTGCGTGATCGAAATAGAGGCGGCCTTAAAAGCCAACGTCATTGTGTAATGACCCAAAGTGGCAATACAGGCAACGAGGAATAAAATCATCAAATCAGATCCGCTGGGCGGCACCCAAACCACCAGCGCCATGGGCAACAACGCGATGGTTACGATGACCGACAATAAGACAACCACCAGTCCGGCTGGAATCTCGTCGGTCAATCGCTTGGCCAAGAGATACGAGCCACCAAAAAACAACGTGGCCAGCACCATAGCCATGTGCCCGGTACCGATCTCGCGAAAGCCAGGACGCAGGATAATCATGACCCCGAACAAAGCAAATGCAATCGCTGCCAAACGGCGCAGCGCCAAACGCTCTCCCAAGAATAATGCCGCCCCGACAGTGACATAAATCGGCGCCATATAATTCATAGCCGTTACATCGGCGATCGGGATACGGGCCATGGCGAAAAACCACAGCGCCACGGCACCTGAATGCAAAACGCCACGCCAGATCGACAAGTGTAATTGGTGTCTCTGCAAATGCAGCCCCTCGCGGAACGGCAGCATCGGCACCAACAAGACAAGCCCCAGAGCGTAGCGTAGAAAAGCCGCTTGAGGCGCGGGCATTGTGGGACCAAGATATTTCACCAACCCAGTGACCATCACAAACAGAATCCCGGTGAAGACCATCCAGGCAATACCAACCCCGGGCCGCGATGATGAAGGTTCAGACATTCGGTGATAAACGCTTATATTTGAACAACAGGCAAGAGCTGATCAGTTAAAAAACAGATGTATCGCAATCGCCCACATAAGCGCCCCAACGCACGCATCGAGGATCCGCCAAGCCACCGGTTGGGAAAACACCGGCGCCAGCAACCGCGCACCAAAGCCGAGCGTGTAGAAAAATACAAAACTCGCGCTGACAGCCCCCACCCCAAAAATAAAGCGGTCGTCGTGTTGGGCCGCAATCGACCCCAGCAGAACCACTGTATCAAGGTAAACGTGCGGATTGAGCCAAGTCAACGCAAGGCAGGTCAGAACCGACGCCAGCAATGTGCTGGATGCGCCAGCAGCCTGCAGGCTTGTGCCCCCACGCCACGCGGACAAAAAGCTCTTGCATCCATACACAGACAAAAAGCACGCACCAGCCAGCCGCATGACGATTTCCAGACTTGGCACAGCATCTAATAAAGAGCCAAACCCAAGGATGCCTGCTGCAATAAGCACCGCATCACTGACAGCGCACAGAGTACATATGATAAAAATGTGCTCTCGCCGCAGCCCCGATTTGAGCACAAAAGCATTTTGTGCCCCAATCGCCATGATCAGCGATAAGCCCAAGCTAAACCCGGAAATAAAATTGGCCAAACGACATCCTTAACACGCGCAAAATCCGAAACTACCATACGGACCTCTTGCTCTCAAGGATCGGATACACGGCAGAGCGTGACCTGTACCGTCAAACAAAATTGCCAATTCTGTCCGGTTACAGGCTACCGACCCCTGTCCCGAAAAAACAAATCGTGACAGTCATCAAAGTACATACTTTGAAGTCAAAACAACAATCAATCTGAGACAGAGCGACTGCTCTTAAATAACGTACGACCCTGCCTTGGTGTCCGGTGCATGTTGGAGAAGACCCCGCGCCAAGAGGCTTTTCAATGCGCGATGGAATGTTGGTTGCGACATATCCCGAACAAGATCATGGGATCTGATCTCATCTGACTTGGCTACGCCGTCAGAGACTGCCAAAACAGACTGCACTGCGTACAAGACATCTTTTTCATTATGAGACAATGCAATCAGACCAAGGTCACGCTCCATGGTCATTACTATTTCTCGCAATTGAGCTACGGCAGTATATCTATACACAATGCACCCTTTCAAACCAACGCCGGTATTATCCTTGGAAATATATCACAAACTATGTTACATATTGATACATGTTTCAAGCCTATTTCGCTCACCAATTCTATCATGCCCAATATTTTTTCTGCCCTTACAATTCCAAAGCCGGAAATCTTGCGGGAACTGCGTTTGTTTAAGCCAGCATNTGCAGCTCAAGAATTTTCCAACAATATTTCAGTCTGGAATAGCCCCACTTAAAAGACCCAAAAAACAACAAAACCACGCCCTCAGAAAAACTGCGGATTAAGGTGANCTCACGACGCACTGGTTGATTTGACTATAAATCCCAGCATTGCACAGCGCAAAACCGTATCTAAAAGACAGGACGCTTTGTCAGCACTGAATGCGGGTTTGATACTTGGTAATAGGGTTACAGCTGATCCATAACTTCATCAGAAGCTTCAAAGTTTGACGTGACGCGTTGCACATCGTCGTCATCTTCCAAAGCATCCACGAGTTTCATCAACTTTTGCATACCCTCTAGATCCAACTCNGTGGTNATTGTCGGTTTCCAGATCAATTTCGTAGAAACGCTTTCGCCCAATTCGCTTTCAAGCGCTGTGGCAACCATGTTCAAATCAGAATCAGCGCAGGTGATCACATGCCCCTCATCGCCACTAGCGACATCGTCGGCACCCGCNTCAATCGCNGCCATCATAATCGTATCCGCATCCCCGGCTGTGGCCGCGTAAACTACTTCACCCGTACGTTCAAACATAAAACCAACGGAGCCTGTTTCACCCAGATTACCGCCGTTTTTAGTAAAAGTAGACCGCACAGTTGACGCCGTGCGGTTACGGTTNTCAGTCATCGTTTCAACAATCACGGCCACGCCATTGGGACCATAGCCCTCATAGCGGATTTCTTCGTAATCATCGCCTTCACCGGCGGTAGATTTCTTGATCGCACGGTCAATAACGTCTTTGGGCACCGAAACCGATTTGGCCTCTTTAACCGCCATCCGCAAACGGGGATTTTTTTCTGGATCCGGGTCACCCATTTTNGCGGCAACTGTGATCTCTTTCGAAAGCTTCGAGAACAATTTCGAACGCACAGCATCCTGACGCCCTTTGCGGTGCTGGATATTTGCCCATTTTGAGTGACCGGCCATCGTAAACTCCGTCTAACTTGAATTCCTGTTATATTCTATAAGTCACAGCGGGGTGGGCCTGCAACCCGACAGTCGCCCAAAGAGGCGCATNGGGCGGAGGATAGGGCNACTTAAATGGGGTATGCNCCCGCGCNTACGCTTTNCAATACCCCGTTGCTACCCCGGTGATCAGACGCGTTCNGAGCTATCCATAATTTCACGTTGAGGAAANACACGTCGCAATAGACGAAACAATCCTGCTACAACATTGGATAGAACTTACCCTGCAAATATCCGCGCACCCGTGCTCATTGTGGATTGCCCTGCCCTGCCCTGCCCTGATCAAAATCAGAAATACGGTCTTTTCGGTTCTTTCAAGTGCCGATGTCAGAGGGTTCAGCAAGCACCCTTGTATTTTTTCTATAGCGGGGCAGCACCAAGAATATCCCCAAAAGCATACAGCTTAAGGCCAGCCATACATACTTTGAATACGCTTCATCTANCAGCCATACCGACCAAAAGATGCCAAATAATGTGACCAGATAGGCGACTTGGGCTGCAAAGACCGGTCCGGCACGACCCACCAGCCAAATATATGCCGTGTAAATGACTGCGTGCATCAGAGAACTGGTGACAAAAGCATAATCCGGCATGCCCCACGGACCGCGCGGGTCGATAAATTGTCCCGACCCCAGAGCTAAGATAAGTGATATTACGCTGCCCANCAGGGACGCGCCAAAGAGCGCCTGAACCGGATCCAATCCACCGATTCCCCATTTNGCGACATAATTGCCCTCAAATGCATANAAAATGGGCGCAATCAAAGCGATTGGAATGAACACGACAGCCATCTGCTCTGGTAGANTGGTCTCGGGCGCGACCATAAGCATCACCGAAANCAGACCCAAACAAAGCCCCGCTGTGCGCCGCCACGAAAACCGTTCTATTCCAAGCAGCAGAGCGATTGGAAAGGCAAACATTGGCACGGTCGAAATTAAAATTGCCAAGACCCCCCCCGGCAAATGCACGGCCGCCTCATAGGATGCNGTNTTTGGTAACACGGTGCCAAATACAGCTATGATAACGTACGCCACAATTTGCGGACGGCCAAGACCCACGCCTTGNCGGCGGATACATAATACGATGCCCAGTACAAAAGCGCAGATNATTTGCTGCCAGAAAATCAAGCCAAATTCTTGATACCCCTCACTNACCGCAACCTTGGTCAGCGGAATGGTCGCNCCCCAGCCAATCCCCATAATCAACAGGCAAAGCGTATAAAAACCGCGCTGNGCCATCATGCACAGGCAGGCTGTAAACGGCCCCCATAGCGGATCATCTCGATGCGCAGCGCCTTGCCACTGCGGTCGTCGGTCTCNACAAATACACCGCAAAGGGTCGCCGGGCCATCAGCCGGCTCGAAACGTGATTTCGACATGCCAGTGATAAACCGCCGCAGAGGTTCCGCTTTATCCATACCGATGACGCTGTTGTAATCACCGCACATGCCGGCATCAGATTGAAAGCCGGTGCCGCCAGATAAGATCTGGGTATCAGCGGTCGGCACATGGGTATGGGTGCCAACCACAAGGCTTGCCCGCCCGTCACAAAAATGGCCAAAGGCCATTTTCTCAGAGGTCGCCTCGCAATGAATATCTACGATAATCGCCTGCGCCAGACCGCCCAAAGGATGCGCCCGCAGCACCTGATCAACGGCCGAAAACGGATCGTCAAACGGGCGCTTCATAAACACCTGCCCCAACACTTGCAGCACCAATATCTTGCGGCCACGNGCATCGGTGAACAGCCGGTGACCCCGCCCCGGAGCGCCCTTGGCAAAATTGATCGGCCGGATAATTCTGCTCTCGCCTTCAATCGCCTGCAACATATCTTTTTTGTCAAANGCATGGTCACCCAGCGTCAGACAATCTGCACCGGCCTCCAGTAACAGCTGTGCATGCTCACCGGTCAGCCCGGCACCATTGCTGGCATTCTCGCCGTTGACCACGACGAAATCCAATTTCCAGTCGCGTCGCAGCGTCTGTAAATGCTCTTGGATGGCCTGCCGTCCGGCGCGGCCCATCACATCACCTAAAAAAAGACATCTCATCCGTCTGCTCCTAGGGCGGCGCGGCGCCAAGGGCAAGTAAAACCGTAACCACGATGCATCCCACATCCCCAAACACAGGTGCGCGTTAATTCGGGACCGGCGCGTCGGACAAATTGACAGGATACACCACATCGCCCGAGGCTCTGTGCCCGATCCGCAACAACTGCAACGTCACCATACCGGCGGCAAAATATCCCANCGCCAATGGCAGTAAAGTTGCGTCATAAAACCACCCGCAAAGAGTGGCGAATAACACCGCAATCAGACTTGAGACCGCCGCCATCAGCGATGCTCCCAAACCGGCGATGCGGCCCAGCGGCTGCATGGCTAAAGCACCGAGATTGCCAAATACAATTCCCATGNAAAAATGCATCATAAACTGCAANACCATAAACCAGACAAACGCCGGGCCCGGGTCTGTTACCAGACTTGCTCCAAACAANAGCCCCGCAAAGATTATATGCCCCACCGCGCCGTAGAGCNCCATTTTATGCATNCCACAANTGGCCACCAAACGACTGTTTATCAACGTGGCCAAACCAAGACTGGCNGCCAAAACCGCGAAATATGCCGCAAACATTCAACCGACGTGGTAAATTTGCGAAA
>NYVC01000063.1 GCA_002684375.1 Marinovum sp. | reverse complement strand
CAAAGCAATTTGCGGCCTCTCCAAAGAAAAGCCAACAGATCGATCCGGACAATCCGTTTGCCGCCGCTTTAATGGGGCTGAAGGATAAAATCTAGCGTGACCGAATTGATTGATAAGCTGCGTGTAGACAAATGGTTGTGGCATGCGCGGTTTTTCAAGACCCGCAGCCTGGCATCTGGGACAGTGCGGGCAGGGCACTTGCGTGTCAACGGACAAAAAATTTCCAAACCTGCCACAAATGTCAAGCTGGGAGACGTTTTGACCTTCCCGCAGGGTCGCGACGTGCGCGTAGTGAAACTGCTCGCGGTCGGCAGCCGCCGCGGTCCGGCAAGCGAAGCGCAAACACTGTACCAAGACTTGACCCCTGTTCGGGAAAAACACCCACAAGTACCGCGGTTTGAGGGAAAAGGCCGACCGACCAAACAAGATCGTCGCAATCTTGATCTTTACAATAGTCGGACGCTTGAATGACCTGAACGGTTGCACTACGTACAGGAAAAGCTGATTGGGAAGCGTCCATGACCTATGTCGTCACCGAAAATTGTATCGAGTGTAAATTTACCGACTGTGTCGAGGTTTGTCCGGTCGACTGTTTTTACGAAGGTGAAAACACATTGGTCATTCATCCCGATGAATGCATTGATTGTGGGGTGTGCGAGCCTGAATGCCCGGCTGATGCAATCAGCCCGGACACAGAACCGGGCATGGAGACATGGGTTGAGTTCAATCGCAAATACTCGGAACTTTGGCCGGTGATTGTCTCGCAGAAAGAGCCGATGCCAAATGCGGATGAGCGCGACGGCGAGGCNGACAAGATGACTAAATATTTTTCTGAAAAACCAGGCGAGGGTGGATAATTTTTTGGGCGATTCGCGGGGCTTGCGTCAGTTTGCCCGCAATCTATCCGAATNGGGGATTAGGATCGCTNTATTTATAAGGTAAATCAGGGCAAATATTACCGGNACTGGGCATGTGGACAATTTTATGATATANTTGNNNCNCANATGATGCATGGTTCTGTAGTCAGCNCACTTGCTGTACAGNGGACAGTCATTAACAGTATCANACCAGCGCCGAATATTTGACGATATTTGGGANGCTGGATTTTGCTGTTTGATGATTCGCTTTAAGGAAGGTTCGAATGAGTAAGTCAAAAAAACCCGATTTTCGCCCGAACGAATATGTGGTTTATCCGGCACATGGTGTCGGTCAGATTATATCGATTGAAGAACAGCAGATTGCGGGAATTTCTCTGGAATTATTTGTGATTTCATTCGAAAANGACAAGATGACCTTGCGGGTGCCNACCGATAAAGCCGTGCANATCGGNATGCGNTCGCTCAGNTCGCCAGATGTNATCTTAAAGGCGATGACCACATTAAAAGGCAAGGCCAAGGTCAAGCGGGCGATGTGGTCACGGCGCGCACAAGAATATGAGCAAAAAATCAACTCTGGTGACTTGATTGCCATCGCAGAGGTCGTGCGTGACCTGCATCGCAACGACGACCAGCGNGAACAGAGNTATTCNGAGCGTCAGCTCTATGAGGCCGCGCTTGAGCGATTGACCCGCGAGGTCGCGGCTGTGGACAATGGCGATGAGGCGGCTGCGACCAAGCGCGTCGACGACGTGTTGATTTCACGCGCTGCCTGAGCCGATTTCCCCAACAAAACACATATACATCCCTCAGCGAGGGGTGGGTCTTGTTTTCAATGGGCATGCATTTCAGAGGACACGCCCAGGACAGGTATCGCCGGGTGGGCGCCAGTTTTACACTGAAAGGCAGAGCAGAATAGTGATTTCTGCNACCTGTTGGCTTGCCCCCAATATATCGCCNGTTTGACCCTGTANTTTGTATTTGGCGATCAGTACGCAGCATGTANTCGCTAGAGCGGTNGCGANAAAAACCAGTAGGGGAAAGCTTTGCAGGGCGATGATCGCCAGCAGCGCTCCCAAGATTGCGGCCAATCCGACATGTCTGGCCTGTGGCGTGCCGACACTCTGTGATAGCCCGGTTGTGCGCGCCTGGGGCAAACGCAGCATCAGNACGGTTGGCGCCACCCGTGACAGCGCTGCGGCGACTAAAATTGGCGCCAACACAGCGCCTGACTCAAAGAGTTCAGACAAGGCCAGCCAGCGCAAACCAAGGCCAAAAATCAAGGCCAAAACCCCGTAGGCGCCNATCCGGCTGTCTTTCATAATCTCAAGGCGCCGTGCCGTGTCATGGCCACCCCAGAGCCCATCGGCGCTGTCAGCCAGCCCGTCTTCATGCATGGCGCCGGTACTCACCGTCAGACATGCCAGTGCCAATAGTGCNGCAACCCCGGTCGAGAGTCCGAGCCCAAGGCAAAGCTGTGCAAGCCCTGCCGCCGGCAGGGCAATCAACACGCCGGCCACAGGATAGGCCCAGACGGCCTGCGCGCTGCGNCCGTAGGCGGCCTCGGATATGCGCAGCGGCCAGCGGCTCAGCAGCGACAGCGCAACCGCAATATCGCCCACGTNTAGCCAGCGCATGTCGCTTTCCCTCATGTCTTGGGTCCTTTTATTGCTTGCCCAGACGGCAAGGGTGTTTAAACACTCACAGAGTAGAACTTCAACGGAAGATACAATGCCCGCTTTCACGTCGCTTGCCACGTTTCAAACCGTCTTGGACGGGTTGCCTACGATAGATATTGTTGCTGAACAGGGCGCCTTGGCGCGCAACAGCCAATTGACCAAACCGCCGGGCGCTTTGGGGCGTCTTGAAACTCTTGCGATCTGGTATGCGGGCTGGCGCGGGGTGGCGCGTCCTCGACTGACACGGCCGCAGGTGCTTATTTTTGCTGGCAATCACGGCATCACTGCACAGGGGGTTTCGGCGTTTCCTGCTGAGGTAACCGAGCAGATGGTATTGAATTTTCAGGCGGGCGGTGCGGCGATCAATCAGCTGTCTGCGGCGTTTGGGGCCCGGCTTGACGTGCATCCTTTGTNTTTGGACCGGCCGACGAGAGATTTCACTACAGGCCCGGCGATGAGCGAGGCAGATTGCATCGCCGCATTGCAATCGGGGTGGGATGCGGTGGACGCCGAGGCAGATCTGCTGGTCACCGGCGAGATGGGCATCGGCAATACCACCAGTGCTGCGGCTTTGGCGCTAGCACTCTTTGGTGGCGAGGCGACTGATTGGGTCGGGCGAGGGACGGGCGTTGATGCGATGGGTGTGGCTCACAAATGCCGGGTTGTCGAGGCTGGTCTGGAAATGAACCCTGTGGCGCGCGGCAATGGCCTGCAGGCGCTGCGGTGTCTTGGGGGACGTGAATTGGCGGCGATGGCAGGGGCGATTGCGCGGGCGCGACAGGCCCGTATTCCCGTGGTGCTGGACGGCTTTATCTGNTGTGCGGCGGCGGCCTGCCTGCAGCACGCCCGTGGCGATNTTTTGGACCATACCGTGGCGGGACATCTGAGCGCCGAAGGCAGCCATGGCAAGTTGCTTGCGCGGATGGAGAAAGCGCCGCTGCTGTCGCTGGGAATGCGGCTGGGCGAGGGGTCAGGCGGCGCGGTGGCGATTGCTGTGGTGCAAGCGGCGGTGGCCTGCCTGTCGGGGATGGCGACCTTTGCCGAGGCCGGTGTATCTGACGGGTAAAATCTGCAGTAAATTGGGTTTTGCATTGCGCCGCGCGCAGGTCCGTGCCGTCTGCACTGCAATATCCTTGTCTTTTCGACCTTATACGTTCTTTAAAACCGTGGTGTCTGGTCTGGAGGGGGCGACTTCGGTTTTAGGGACTTTATCAGCTGGGGGTAGCGTGGATTTAGAGCTTTCCAAACTGCTCATTAACGCGGTCTCAAGCTGCTTTTCCAAGGCCTGCGCCCGCGCGATATAGGGCGCGTTGGCGCGTGCGGGCACCTTGGGGTTCCAAAGCTGTGCCAGATCTTTCATCGCCTCGCGGTCATGTTGGTAAAAGGTCTTTGCCGCTGTGTCGGCTTCATAATCTGACAGGCCAAGGTTTTCTAANACATAGCGTCCGGCACGCAGGCTGCTGTCGAAGGTCTCGCGTACGATATCATCAGCGCCAGCATTATACAGCTCAAAGACCTGAGCGCGATCATAGGCACGGGCGATGATATGCAGGCCGGGGCGCGCTCTGTGCGCCAGTTTGACCAACTTGAGACAGNCTGCGGCATCATCCAGCGCAACCACCAGAACTTGCGCCTCCAGCAACCCTGCGGCGCGCAGGGTGACCGGTCGGGTGGGATCACCCAGAAAGCTCTTGATACCGAAGCTGCGCATCAGATCAATTTTTCGAATGTCATGATCCAACACCACTGTCTCAAAACCCGAGGATTGCACCAAGCGGTTGACGATTTGGCCAAACCGGCCAATTCCAGCAATAATTACCGGACCCTGCTCGTTGATTTCATCTTCGATGCCGATGTCAATTTTGTCTTTCAGACGACGCGATAGGGCCCCAAAAGCCAGAAAAAGCAGCGGTGTCATCAGCATTGTCAGCGTAATGATCAAGACCAGCCTGTCTGACAGCGTCACTGATAGAATATTATGTTGCACGGCAAACGCGGTCAGCACAAACCCGAATTCCCCTGCCTGAGCCAACCCAAGCGTAAACAGCCACCGATCACGCCCTTGAATGCCAAACAGATGGCACAACAGATATAAGACACAGCCNTTTGCAATAATTATCAAAACTGCCAGTGTCAGAAGNCCGATAGGATCATGTTGTAAAACAGACAGGTTCATCCCGGCGCCAACAGTGATGAAAAACAGCCCGAGCAAAAGGCCCTTGAACGGCTCAATATCACTCTCCAGCTCGTGGCGAAATTCGCTATTGGCCAGCACCACTCCGGCCAGAAAAGCGCCNAGCGCGGGTGACAGCCCAACGATGGTCATCAGGACGCTGATNCCAATCACAATCAGCAGGGCAAGAGCGGTATACATCTCGCGCAATCCCGTGGCATGGATAAAGCGAAAAATCGGCCGGATAAAATAGACACCTGCGAGGATAATCGCCGCCACGATGCTCAGCGTTGCCAGTGTTACGCCCCATCCGGGTAACCCGTCCAGCACCGTCAGGCCCAACCCGTTTTCAACGCTTTGGCCNTGCGGTGTGATTGCCGTCGGCTCTTGCAGTATATCGGGGGATTCGCCGTGTAGAAAAAGCTGCTGCTGGACAGTCAAAAGCGGCAGCAGCGCCAGAATTGGGATGACGGCAATATCTTGGGTCAATAAGACGGCAAAGATAGAGCGCCCACCACGGCTTTTGATCAAGCCGCGTTCGGACAGCGTTTGTAGCACAATTGCGGTCGAGGATAGTGCAAGGATCAGCCCGATGACCAATCCGGTGGCTGCGGGATATCCCAAGGCGATGGCACCCAGCATGACCCCGACGGTGGTCAGCACCAATTGCAGCCCCCCCAGTCCAAGTAACCGGTGGCGCATATCCCAAAGGGCCCGCGGGTNAAGACTGAGACCGATCAGGAACAGCATCATAACAATACCGAATTCGGCCACATGCTGGACGTCTTTAGTCTCGCTTCCGACCAATCCGAGAATTGGGCCTATGGCAATGCCGGCTGCAAGATAGCCGAGCACNGAGCCAAGCCCCAACCGGGCGGCCAACGGTACGGCAATCACCGCCGCTCCCAGATAGATCAGGATTTGAAATAAAATTTCTGCCATCAGTCGGCTGCCATAGGTAAAGGAGCGTCATCTTTGGTCTGGTTCATCACGATCTGGCTGTGGACCCGCGCCACGGTGGGATGGGTCAAAAGCGTTTCCTGTATCAATCGGTTCAAGTCGTCCAAAGTGGCGCAATAGACCCTAAGCAGATAATCGGCTTCTCCGGTTAGGGTCCAGGCGCTGACAATTTCCGGCTGGCGGGCAATCAAATGGGCGAGGGCTTTGCTGTGCTCGGCTGAGTGCCGNTTGAGATGAACCTGTACAAAGGCCTGAATGGACAGGCCAAGCCGGGCTGGATCAAGCCGGGCTGTATAGCCGGTAATATAGCCCGCAGTGTCNAGCTTATGCCGCCGTCGACCGGCTTGGCTGGCCGACAGACCAAGGATCTCGCCAAGTTGATCTGATGTCAGTTGGGCGTCGTTTTGAACTGCAGCCAGCAGGCGCATGTCGATGTCGTCGAGAGAATACATGAATAATNACTTTTTTGAAAATATCATCCAATNATCGCGCATAATTTTTGGATTTTACAGTGAAATATGCGCAAAAACCGCATTAAATCCGAGGTATTCTGGCATTATAAAACTAAAAGGAGGCCCGCCATGGGACCGTTTCCGCATAATGCACCCCGATCGAAAATTACAAAAGACAATCCTGCCGGTACCGATGGGTTTGCTTTCGTTGAATTTATGGACCCCAATCCGGACCATCTGCGGTCGGTTTTTACTAATATGGGATATGAGAAAACAGCAGTCCATAAAACAAAAGCGATTGAGCTTTGGCAGCAGGGCGATATCACTTATGTGTTGAATTCTGAGCCGGACGGGTTTGCCGCCCGGTTTGGTGCTGTTCACGGACCTTGCGCGCCCTCCATGGGGTGGCGAGTGGTTGATGCGCAGCGGGCTTTTGCGCATGCGGTTGCGCAGGGTGCCGAACCCTATATTGCCGCAGACCGTAGCTTTAATATGCCGGCAATAAAGGGGATTGGCGGCTCGCTTTTATATTTTGTCACGTTTGACGGAGAAAATGATCCGCTTGCAAAAGAGTTTGATCGTTTGCGCCCTGATATGCCGCAGGGGGTTGGGTTTCATTACCTCGACCATTTGACGCATAATGTGTTTAAGGGGAATATGGACCGTTGGTCGCAGTTTTATGCTGACTTGTTCAATTTCCGCGAAATCGGATTTTTTAAGATTGATGGTAAATTTACTGGTCTTATCAGTCGGGCGCTGACTTCTCCCTGCGGTCGCATTCGAATTCCTATCAACGAGGATCGTGGCGAGACGGGTCAGATTGTCGATTATCTTAAACGCTATAACGGCGAGGGTATTCAGCATATTGCTGTGGGCACAAACGATATTTACGGGGCGACTGATCAGATTGCGGCCAACGGGGTGCAATTCATGCCCCGCCCAAATAAAACCTATTATGATCTCAGCCACGCGCGGGTCACGCGCCATAACGAGCCATTAGATAGGATGCGGGCGCATGGTATATTGATTGATGGCGAAGGTGTGGTGAACGGTGGCACAACCAAAATACTGCTGCAGGTGTTTTCCCGAACCATGGTGGGGCCAATCTTTTTCGAATTCATTCAACGCAAGGGGGATGAGGGCTTTGGTGAAGGTAATTTTCAGGCGCTGTTTGAATCGATCGAGCGCGCGGATGTCGCCTAGAAACGCGCCGCGCACGCCAGTCATTGTCAGGTCGGTCAGCTTGACCGGCTTTCACATGGAGGCGCAGATTTTGCTTGTCAAACTCTATTGAGCTAGCTTTTGGGCATTCTCAGGACGATATTGCGACCACTTTTTGTATAGCGAAGCTGCTCTTTGCCAATCGCGGCCACTTTGCCACCATCGATCCGGTCCCCGACCTCGACCTTTTTGTAGCGTCCGTTGGACAGACGTATCAGCGCCCGTCGGCTGGAGGATGTTCCGTAGACACCAATCAGATTGACTTTTCGCAGGTTGAGTGCCTTCACCAGCGTGGCTTTCTGGGCCACGCTTGCATTTGATGCCAAGCTCGCTGGTTTGGGTTTAGGTTTCTGCTTGCTCGCGACTTGAGAATTGCTTTGCTCCAGCGCTTTAGGTCTTAATTTAGGGGCCAGAGAATTGGTCACAGCCGCAATAGCGGAATTGACTTCCGGGCTGTCCCTTGTTGGTTTGACCGAGGCGGGCCGCAGTTTTGGCCGTAACATGGCCATTTCTGCCCGCGTGCGCCCGTTAAGTTTCAAACGTTCCCGGGCTTCGCCCATCCCCGCCGGCCGGAGCCGCGGCCGCAGTTTTGCCAGCGGTGAAGTGACTTCAGTAATCTCCGGGACAGATTGCACGCGGTTTGGCGCGGCTTTCACCGGTTGGCCAAGAAACACAAGATGGCCTTCTTGCGACAGGCTGCCGTTTGCTGTGGCAATCACCAGACCCTGCGCATTGAGTTGAAATGTTTGACCAAAGCGCGGTGGATCGGGCTGTTGTTCGGGGCTGATGTCGATGCGATCTCCTTGCGGAGAGGGCAAGGCAATGGCATCATAGGACAGAATTTCGCGGTCGATGGAGGCCGCGTAAAGATCATCTGAGTTAGGCGCAGACCCCGGATTAGGAGACGTCGGCGCCTTTAACCAGATGCCCGTGGCCGCATAGCGCACTTTGGCCTGTTGTTCGGTGATAGGTGTCGGACCTTGAGCAAAAGGCAGGTCGTCTTCCAATTCGATCAGATCATCTTCGGCTTCGGTGTTTTCCGCGGCAAATGTCTGGGTTTCATCGGGTTGCGTTGGCTCTACAGGGGCCGCGGCGTTCAAACTATCGTTTTGGGCCGGCGCATTTGCAGCGCTCAGCGGACTGCTCTGTGTGGCGGCTGGATCTGCCGTGTTGGCAGTTTTGAGAAAATCATTACCGCCAAGCGCAAACATCCAAGCGGCGATACCCGACAGCATCAATATCGCCCCCATGGTCAGTATCAGGCTGGGAAGACGCGAAGGGGGTGTTTCATCTGCGGCAAAATTAGTCACCAGCAGGGCCGGTGATAATTCTAGATCGTCTGCAAGAGGCGTTGCACGTAAAACTGGCGGGCTTGCGGCGACTGCCAATTGGGCCGTTGTCAGGTTGTTCTTGGTGGGGCCTGCTGTACTGCTTGTATTGTCAGCCTCGGTGTCAATCTTAACGTCCGGCTTAACGTCAGGGTGGGTGTTTGCGGCTATATTGGCGGCTGTTACATTGCTAAGGCCGGCGCTTGGCGCAGGGGCTAAAGCAGGCCGTGTATCCGCAGGCGCGTCAGGTTTTGGTTCGTCTGGTGTCTTGGCCCGGCCCGGCTTAGGCGTTTTTGCCTGCGCGCTGGATGGCTTAGGGGAGGCGGGGTCTAGCACGTGCCCGGCGACCTCAATGACGGTTTGATCGGGTTCAAACTTTGCCCCGGCAGGCAGCAGGCTGTTTGCCCCTTCGCAGGGCCCAAAATCAATTTCACGCTGTAGCGTATTTTGCGCTGGAGTGGCGACAAAGCGGATTGGATTGAATTTGTGCTGGCAGGCAAATTGCTCGGCTTCTTCCAGAGTTTCCCGCGCCACTGCCGCAATATAAAGCTGCCCGGCGTGAACCTCCCAATCATATAGAAGGTCGCTTACCGCATAGGGCGTGGCACCGGTCAGGGCGGCTTCAACCTGCAGATAACTTGCATCTTGTGCTTCGGTATACACCACGACGATATAGCGAATTTGCTCGTTTGGGATGACAATTTTGGAATATACCGGCCCGTCTGCAATGCGGTGTGCTTTTGCATTGAGTTTTTCCAGATGGTCGGACAGGTTTTCTGCTGCCAGATCAACATAGCCGACATTAGCCCAGCCAATCTTCTGCCTATACAGCAGGCTGATACCTTCAAATGACAATGACAGAGCAAAATCCGGTCTCATTATTCGGGTCTACCAATCCGTCGATACAATTCGGGCGTCAATCACCCCTAAACCGTCTACATCAGGTTTTGCCTACGTAAAAGTAAAACTCGCTCGATTTAGGCAAAGATCTGAAAACAATCGATCATTCTTCGACTCTTAATATTATAACACAAGTTTTAATAAACGGGCAGTATATTTTACAGATTTTCCAACTGGTGGGTTTATGGAAGCGTGCCGCATCCGGTCAAACACTGGATTACGGGCGTCGTATCCGTCAAGCTTACTCTATCCCGCAATCTAACGGATCATCTTACCTAACCCCGTGTTCGGCATCTTTTTAAGGCTTTTCGTCACCCGTGACCGCAGGGCGCTTTGATACTTGCGGTCACGGGCTTGGTTTGGGACTATCCGGTGGATTTGGTCAGGGCTTGGTCAAGGTCGGCAATCAGATCGTTAACATCCTCGGTTCCGATTGACAGCCGCAATACATTTGGCCCGGCCTGCGCGGCGGTTTGTTGTTCAGGGGTAAGCTGCCGGTGCGTGGTCGAGGCGGAGTGAATGACCAGTGACCGGGTATCACCCAGATTGGCAACATGGCTGAACAAGTTCAACTCGCTGACCAGCTTCATGCAGGCGTCATAGCCGGCTTTCAGCGATACAGTCAGCAGCGCGCCAGCACCTTTCGGGCAAATTTTGGCAACGCGGTGAAAGTAAGGGGATGAGGAAAGCCCGGCATAGGTTACCGCTTCGACACGCGGGTCCTGCTCCAGCCATTTTGCTATGGCTTCAGCGTTTTCCACATGGCGTTGCATGCGCAGCGACAAAGTCTCAATGCCCAGTAACGTGTAATGGGCGGCCTGCGGGTTCAGGGTCATGCCAAGATCGCGTAATCCGATTGCAATCCCGTGCAGGGTGAAGGCCAATGCGCCGAACGTTTCATGGAATTTCAACCCATGATATGCAGGCTCGGGTTGGCTTAGTGACGGAAACTTGTCGCTGGCCGACCAGTCAAAGTTCCCAGAATCGACAACAACGCCTCCCGTGACCGTGCCGTTGCCAGTCAGATATTTGGTCATCGAATTGACCACCAGTGTCGCCCCGTGCTCAATCGGTTTGCATAAATACGCGGTGGCACTGGTGTTGTCGACAATCAGCGGCAGGCCTGCGGCGTCGGCAATTTTTGCAACTGCGTCGAGGTCGGTTATATACCCCCCTGGATTGGCAATGGATTCGCAAAATACGGCGCGGGTGTCTGCGTCAATCGCGGCTTCGACGGCGGCGAGATCGTCGAAATCGACAAAAGTCGCGGACCAGCCAAACCGTTTGATCGTCTGACTAAACTGGGTGATTGAGCCGCCATAAAGCCGGGTTGAGACAACGACGTTGCACCCGGGTTGCATCAAGGGAAACAACGCCATGATCTGGGCGGCATGACCCGACGAGCAGCAGACTGCGCCGACGCCGCCTTCGAGCGTGGCAACGCGTTCTTGCAGCGCTGCAACCGTTGGATTGGTCAGGCGGGAATAAATATAACCGACTTCCTGAAGATTAAACAAAGCGGCCGCGTGGTCGGCATCGCGAAAGACGTAGGCTGTTGTCTGATAAATCGGCACTTGCCGCGCACCGGTTGCGGGATCCGGGCGGGCGCCCGCGTGGATTTGCAGCGTATCAAAACCATAACTTGGACTGTCCGACATCGTNTTCTCCTGTGTTTTTATCGGGTCATTGGCTACAGGATTATTTCACCTTGAGCAACCAAACGTTAACTTTTGAGATGGTTTTATCCGTGGTATCATGACTTTACAGGACAGAATTTGTTGGGGTTACAGCNGGTTTGGACACCTGTCTCAGNCTTTTGAGTGATTTGAGAACTTTATTCTATCTAAGGCACGATTTGCAGAACGTGCGGGAGGGGCCACTTTGGTGGTCTTTTCAAGGGTTTTCAATATATCCAGACGGCTTTTCAATTAGATATCATTGAGCTAACCCGGATTTCGCATACGAATCATGAGCGGGTTAGCGCAGCCATAACCCGGTCTGTTTGATTGTTTTACGGATCATTTGTTCTGTTTCTGGCAATGCCGCCTGATCAAACATCTGTCGCAGACGCTGACCTTGGCGTTCATAGATCAACCGTCGGTACGGGGGGTGGATCTTAAAGACCGTTTTGACATGATCGGGCGTGGTTAAGTCTTCCAGCAGGGTGACAACGGCCTGGCTCTCGCGGGCATACAGCAGCGGGATCAGGCGATAGTGGCACGAGTGACGCCCATCGAGAAACCCCGAGGGCAGGCTGTCACGCCCACCCCCCAATGCATGGATCACCAGTGGTAATGCCACTTGATCCAGCCATGGATCCAGCGTTTGCCCGGCCAATGCGGATGGAGGGCTGTTGCGGATACTGACGGCAAACGCGCGATAGAGCTGGCCAAAAACTTTTGGACAGCGATAGTAAAAGAAGCCCGCGTTGAAATAAAGGTAACGACGCCAATCCGTGGCGTCGTAGCTGCAGTCCAGTGACTTGGCAAAGTCGAGACCGAAACGATCGTAAAGCGCGCGCCAGATTGTGGCGTGATTTGGAGTTTCTTTGGTCGTTTTAGGCCATGTGCCTTCACGGCGCAATGAGGCGCCGGGGCGCGCGAAGTCAAACGGGACGTCGTTTAGGTCGCCGGTGATCAGGGTGTCACTGTCAAAAAACACAAAGGGTTCACCCACAGGTAAAACATCCAGAGCCTCTATTTTGTTGCCAAACGGGTAGGCTTGACCAAAATCGCGGCATTTGAATTCAACAAATTCCACCCCTTGTTGGCCAAGCAAGTCGTGCAGTGGTCCCTCTGGCAAAGAGGGGTCTTGTGGCCATAAAGGGTTGTGCGCTGGTGTCGCTACAAAAAACCTGCCAGCAAAGTCAGGATTTGTGTGGCGTAGCGAAAGCGCAAATAAAGTTGCCTCAAAGCTTAATCGGCCGCGGTGGGCGACGATCACAATATTAAACACTTTGGCCGGCCTAATGGGCTGTTCCATAAAGAGTTCAAAGCTCCATGGGTATACTGCCGGGCTAAAAACGGCCAGACGCAGGGCGGGTATTAAATGANAATGACCCTAACATCGTCATCCTGACCCGGCAAGACGGTGCGCGACGGGACGTTTTTAGCGCAAATTTATTCTACAATAGATTTTGTTAACACGGGATCGAGGTCAGTGGTTAACTGCTCGTTTTGTTACGAAAGGATTGTATATACAAACGGCAAAAAATGTTTAACAGTGACATGTCACTGGTTTCTCAATTCNCTGCGCGGGAACTGATTTGACCTTGGGGTGACTNGGAACTACATCAAATTNANANAACAANTTCTGGGAGAAACTTATGGATCGTCGTTCTTTTTTAAAAACATCGGCACTGGGTGGGACAGCTGCTGCTGCGTCCACNTTGGCAGCGCCGGCCTATGCCGCAGGCAAGCGGGTGCTGACCATGGTACAATCGTGGCCACGCGGCTTTGCCGTGCTGGATGACGCCTCGACATATTACTCTACAATGATTGCCGAGATGTCTGATGGGGCTCTGACTGTCGACAAAAAAGCGCCGGGCGAGCTGGTGGGCGCGCTNGAAGTTTTTGACGCCGTGTCTTCGGGTCAAGCGGATATGTACCATTCGGCGGATTACTATTTTATCGGCCAGCACCCGGGCTATGCTTATTTTACCTCTGTACCGTTTGGCGGCACAGCGCAGGAATTCACCAATTGGTACCANCACGGCGGCGGTCAAGGTCTGCATGACGAACTGGGTGAGATTTTCAATCTCAAGGGNCTCATTGCGGGGAACTCTGGCTCGCAATCAGGCGGTTGGTTCCGCAAGGANATCAAGTCGGCCGACGATTTCAACGGCCTGAAATTCCGGATGCCCGGTCTGGGTGGTAAAGTGCTCGGCAAANTGGGTGCTTCTGTTCAAAACATTCCGGGCGGTGAACTGTATCAGGCCCTGTCTTCGGGCGCTCTGGACGGACTCGAGTGGGTTGGTCCTTTCGCCGACGAACGCGCCGGCTTTCAGGAAGTCGCGAAAATCTACTATACTGCGGGNTTCCACGAGCCGGGTTCGGCCCTTNCCGGATCTATGAACCTTGATGTNTGGAACGAGCTGTCCCCACAGCATCAGGCGATCGTTACGAATGCAGCGATGGCCACCACGCATTACCAGCTGTCGGAAACACTGTCCAACAACGGTGCCGCGCTGACCCGTCTGCAGTCACAGGGCGTCAAAACGTTGCAATTCTCGGATGATGTCTGGGATGCATTCGGACGCGCTTCGGCAGAGGTCATGGACGAGAACATGGGCGATGAGATATTTGCGAAAATCCGCGCCAGCTTTGAGGCCTCGATGGCCACTTCATCGTCTTGGATCAACAAATCCGACGGTTACTACGTCGAGCAGCGCAATCGCGTTTTGGGCGGGTAACCAAAGCTGTTGTAAAATGTGGAGGTCCAGTTTAGGCTGGGCCTTCCGAAATAACATTACGATAAAGCCAAGATCCGCGAACGGGCGCGCTGGGGAGAGATCATGCAAGAAGAAGGCTCAGTTGGCTTGTTTGACGCGCTTATGACGCTCTTATACGGCGTACAATGGCTGGCACAGAACATTGTCATGTCGTTTTACAATTTTGGCTATGCGGTCTTGCACCCTCAGCTCTGGCTGGATTGGTCGGATAAACAGGCTGTCATGCGCTTTGTGTACTATGGCGGTTCTGTCGAATTTTTCTTTGTGATTTTTACGACCTTTTTGATCGTCACGGCGGTCGGATTTTGGCGAAATAGCTTTATGTGGCTTTGCGTGCGGGTGCTCGAGGGCATTGCTAATGGTGTGGGGCGATTTTTTGCCTGGGCCGGGCTCTTGATGGTTCTGCAGCAGGTTATCATTGTTTTCATGCAACGGATCTTCACCCGACCGGATATTGTTTTCGGCTTCGGAGTGCCGCTGCAGTTTGATATCAGCTGGTACGCGGAAGAGCTTAAGTTGTACAATGCGTTGGTGGTTTGTCTCTGCGCGACATACACTTTTGTGCAGGGCGGCCACGTTCGAGTTGATCTGGTCTATGCTGCGGTGCGGTATCGCACCAAGAAAACCATTGATATGTTTGGATCTTTGGCGTTTATGATGCCCACGGCCGTTCTGATGTGGATGTACGGCTGGTATTTTTTGTGGCGGCACCTGATCGTACCAAAGCCGTCTGCCAGTGATGCGTTGGACCGCTTGCTGATGAAGTCGCGCGCGATGCGCTGGAATGTGGAAACCATCGGGTTTTCCCCCAACGGGTTCACGGCCTATTTCTTGTTCAAGATACTATTGGTTGCATTTGCCGCAATGGTATTCTTGCAATCTATCGCCTTTTTCTATCGCTCGTATCTGGAGCGCAAGGAAGGTGAAGAGAGTGAAAACAAATACCTTGACCGCGACACATTGGGCGAGGGCGAGGAAGCCTATGAGGGCACTCACTAATTTAGGGGCAATTGCACGATGATACTAGGACTAGATGGCGTCGAGATTGGCCTGATAATTGTGTTTATGTGCCTCTTTGGCGGCATTCTTTCGGGATTTCCGGTTGCGTTTGCGATTGGTGGGGCCGGGGTGATCTCTTTTGCGATCATTGCTGCGCTCGACAGCGCGGGTCTGCTGATCCACCAAGCAATTGATACATCGTCTCAGGTCTACATGGATTTGGTTCACAGCGGGGTGAAACCCGACTCAGTGTCTGTGTTTAGATATCCCGATCTGCCGCGGGTGGCAGAGGCGGTCTTTGCCAGTGGCTGGGAAACGGCGTTAAACCGGAACATTTCTTTTATCGTAAACCGGATGAACGAGCGTGTGCTTGCTGGGCAATCTATCGAGACGCTTCTTGCAGTGCTGATGTTTGTTCTGATGGGGATCACGCTTGAACGCTCCAAGATTGCCAACGATCTACTGACCACTATGGCGCGGGTGTTTGGTCCGCTGCCGGGCGGTCTTGCGGTATCCGTTGTGGTTGTTGGGGCGTTTTTGGCTGCGTCTACAGGCATTGTGGGGGCGACTGTTGTTACCATGGGGCTGTTGTCGCTGCCGACCATGCTGCGCAACGGGTATTCCCCCGAGCTGTCGACGGGGGTGATTGCGGCTTCCGGCACATTGGGCCAGATTATCCCGCCATCGATTGTGATCGTCTTGCTTGGCACGCTTGCCGGCGATTTATATTCGGCGGCGCAAGAGGCGCGCGCGCAAGCTGCAGGGTGCACGGATGCCCTGACGTTTTTGGGTGAGCCGGCTGTGGTTTCGGTTGGAACGTTGTTTCAGGCGGCTCTCCTTCCGGGTATCATGCTGGCGTTTTTATACGCCGCATATGCCTTTGGGTACGCATTGCTGAACCCGAGCAAGGCACCGGCAGTGGCCATGGGAGACGACTCAGGGGAAAAAATCTCGTCACAAGAGGCGTTGACCTGGTTCTTGGGTGTGCCAGTATCTTTGATCGGTGGCGCAATTTTGCTGGGCATGGTCGGGATGATTGGCAGCCAGAGTGTTGATGTAGACAGCTATACCGATGTCGGGGAAGGCGCATCATTACGGACCAATGTGAGCGAAGAATGCGCTGAATCCATGATTGAGTTGCATGGTCAGGCTGCGTGGGATGTTGCCGTTCAGCAGACTGCAGACATAGAAGCATCGGGCGGTACGCAAGAGAGCCGCAAACTGTCCAAAGACGAGTTAGCAGACGCGATATTGGACAAAGTAAACAACGCGCCGCCTGTCGGATCTGGCATTGCCACTCTGGCGGTTGTGCTGGCCTTGATGTTGACAACCGCAAGAGGCGTTGCCCCCTCGGCCAATCAAAGACCTATCATGATCGGTTTGATCGGCACAGCTTTGATAATTCTGACCGATATCTTGCTCATCTCTCCAGTTTCCAGTGCTACGGCAACCTTTGTGCTGATGGCGATTCCGACGG
>NYVC01000007.1 GCA_002684375.1 Marinovum sp. | reverse complement strand
AAGCTTTGATGAGAGCGACTCATCGAAGGAAGCCGACCATGACCAACCTCAAAACAACCAATCTGGCGCAACTGCCACTTCCATTTCATCCGCCAGTGACTGCACCGATGAACGAGCAAGAGCGAGAGATGCTGAGGCAGGCTCTTGCACAATTGCTTCTGGAAGCGGCTGGCCTGACACAGGAGGGATCAAATGATGGGCAATAATGATCTCACGCCTATCGCAATATTGCCGCCTGCGTTGTTGCAGCGCCGGGCCATAGTCTATGTCCGGCAATCGACACAAAGCCAGGTCATGACCAACCTTGAGAGCCAACGGCGGCAATACGACCTGGTGTATTCTGCACGCCAGTACGGTTTCCAAGCGGTAGATGTTATTGACGATGATCTCGGAATATCTGCGAGCGGAAACGCTGCCCGACCGGGGTTCGAACGATTGGTTGCGGCTCTGTGTTCTGGCGAAGTCGGTGCAGTGTTTTGCTTAGAAGTCTCGCGATTGGCCCGCAACGGACGCGACTGGCACCATGTTCTTGAGATCTGCGGCATGGTTGAGGCCCGCGTTGTTGATCATGATGGTGTATATGATCCTCGCCTCCCGAACGATCGACTTTTGTTAGGCATGAAGGGTAGTATCAGCGAGTTTGAGCTGGGGATACTGCGAACGCGGATGCTGGACGCTGCCCGTACGAAGGCCAAACGCGGCGAACTGCGCTACACCCCGCCAATTGGCTATCTCTGGGACCGTGATGCCGGGATCATGTTCGATCCAGACCTGCGGATTCAGGAGGTGATTGGTGCGATCTTTACCCGCTTCCAGAAATTGGGCAGTGCCCGACAAGTTTTATTGTCGATGGCGGATCAAGAGGTTCACTTTCCGCGACCGTCGGACGGTATTCGGCTGACATCCTTTGAGTGGCAACCAATCCGCTATCGCAATGTCATCAGCGTTCTCAAAAATACATTCTACGCTGGCGTTTATGCGTATGGTAAAACCGGAAAGAAGACAGAGATTAGGGATGGACGCGCCCATGTCAGTTACAAGAACCATAAGTCGCCAGAGGATTGGGAGGTGGTTTTGCATGATCACCACGTTTCCTATATCGATTGGGATACGTATGAACGCAATCAAACCCAGTTGTCTCGCAATGCTTTTGGCAAGGCGGGTGGAGCCAAATCGGCCCGTGGTGGCAGAGCGCTGCTGGCAGGGCTCATGTCCTGTGCACGATGTGGCAGGCGCTTGCATGTTGTTTATGCAGGTCGCACGCATCGTCCTGTTTATCGCTGCGATAATCCCAACCTACTTTTGGGCCAGAAACGATGCTTCACATTTGGTGGCGCACGTGCGGAGGCTCTCCTTGTCGGTGCTGTACTGGAAGCCGTCACCCCACTTGCTACTGATGCAGCGCTCCAGGCGCAAATCTGTGTGACCAAGGCAGAGGAAGATCGCCGCCAGCTGTTAGATCTGGAACTGAAGCAAGCGGAATATGACGCCTCACTCGCAGAACGTCGGTATGCGGCATGTGACCCGGAGAACCGGCTGATCGCCGCGACGCTGGAGAAACGCTGGGAGGAAGCTCTCTCGCGGGTTCAAATATTCAAGGAACGCATAACGGGCTCTCCAGACACATACGAGACCGTTGAACCAGAGTTATTGAACGGCTTGGCGCAGGATTTAAAGGCCGCATGGGATGCGCCTACGGTGAGCATGCGTGTTCGCCAGCAATTGCTCCGGACCCTGATTGAGGACATCGTTGCCGATGTGGATGACGCAACTCGTGAGATTGTGCTGGTCGTCCACTGGAAAGGTGGTCGACACACGGAGTTGCGGGTCAAAAAACCAAAAACAGGCGAGCATGGTGCAAAAACCAGCGATGAAGCTTTAGCGATCATACGCGAGATGGCGGGGCGATGGTCAGATGGATCCATTGCGGCCTCCCTGAACCGCATGGGTATCCGCACCGGTCAGGACAAAACCTGGAATGCCAAGCGCGTGTCATCCATAAGGCGCGTGAACAACATTCACGGCTACCTTTCCGCAGACAAAGACAGCCCATGGCGCACCATGTCGGAGGCGGCAAAAGAACTCGGTGTGACCAATCATGTGATCCGCAGGTTAATAAAAGAAGGAATCTTGCCCGCAAAACAGGTTGTTAATGGTGCGCCTTACCAAATTCAGACCAAAGACATACAATCCGATGAGGTTTTGCGGGCAATCAACCGCAACAAGCGCCCGTGTCGCAACAAAGACGATCAACAGCTTTCAATGTTTACAAACACTTAAAAAGGAGGTGCATAATGACCAACCGTTCGCGACACAGCGGATCGATCTTTCCGCAGAATTGTTATCCAATTCCAAAAAGCCATTTTCCAGATATCCACGCATTTTCTTCATGCGGCCCAGGGCATAGCGGATGGCTTTGGCCAGTTCGGATTTGCCCGAGATGCGATTCAGCTGGGCATCCAGCCAGGTTTCCAATTCATCAAAGACCGGTTTGGCGTCGCGTTGGCGCAGGGCGACCCGTTCTTCGGGCGGCTTACCACGGGCAGCCTTCTCAAGCTTGTAGAGAAGCGCGATGCGTTTGATGGCTTCTTCGGCGATCTGTGATTGCTGCGACTGGAAGATATCGACAAATTTGCGCCTGACATGGGCCATGCAGGCCATCTCATGAACCTCATCCTTGGCGAACAAGTCGTTGAAGCCCGCGTAGCCATCTGCATGGATCCATCCCTTGTACTGGCTAAGGTGATCGGTAGGATGCTTGCCTTGCCTGTCCGTGCTGAACTTATACCAAGCCGCCGGGGGATCACCGCTGGCCCAAGGCCGCCCGTCACGCACATAAGTCCAGATGCGTGCGGTTGCGCATTTCTTTTTGGCCTGCATCTTGATGGGCGTGTCGTCAGCAAAAATGGCTTGCCCGCTGCGAACATACCGCCCGATGGCATCGGCCAGCGGTTCCAGTAGCTTTGACGACTGCCCAACCCAACCTGCCAATGTGGACCGGTCCAAGTCTATCCCCTCACGGGCAAATATCTGCGATTGGCGATAAAGCGGAAGGTGATCTGCGTACTTATTGACCAACACATGCGCCAAAAGACCAGCGCCGGGCCGACCGCGCTCAATCGGGCGCGATGGCAATGGGGCTTGAACGATCTTTTCACAGCATTTGCATGCCATTCGGGGGCGCACGATGTGATTGACCACAAATCTGCCGGGTATGTATTCCAGTTCTTCGGTGACATCCTCACCGATGGTCCGCAAATCACCGCCGCATTTGCAGGTCTCGCCAGGGCTCAGAACCTCTTTGTTACGTGACAGGTTTGGCGGCAGCGGCTTGCGCTTCGGTTTTTGTTTGGGCTCTGGATCAAGGGCATCTTCAGGCGGCGCAATACGCGCGGCGGCTGTCTCTTCTTCCTCCAGTTTAAGTTCAAGATTGAGTTGATCAGAAGATTCCGACTTTGACCCGAACCGATGCCGCTGGTGGCCCGCAAGCTGGTGCTTGAGCTTCTCGATTTGCAGCGCCTGCGTCTTGGCAAGCTCTACCAAGCCTTCCGCCGCTATGCGCAATTCGGCGGGATTGGACGGCAAGGATTTGGGCGTTGTAAACATATCAATCCTATAGCGGATCAGCACGGCAATGGGAATCCTACACCGCTGGATTTGGTGATAAATTACCAGCCGTCAAAGGCTGCCAAGTCCGCTTTGGCATACGCCAATCAATACCTTCAAGCATCATCGACAGTTGCGCAGGGGTGAGCGTGACCTTTCCCTCAGCCGATGAAGGCCAAACGAATTTGCCCTTTTCCAAACGCTTGGAAAACATGCACGCCCCCTGACCGTCCCACCACACAATCTTCACCAGATCACCGCGCCGGCCACGGAATACAAACAGATGACCCGAATACGGGTCCTGCTTCAACACANCTTCCGCCAAGGCCGACAAGCCATTAAACTGCTTGCGNATGTCCGTCACNCCNNCCGCCAGCCATATCTTCGTTTGTGCCGGNACCGGGATCAANCCATCAATCCTTCGACCAANGCCANAANNNCAGACAANNCCGTCGNNCCTTCCACCAATATNCGCCGGCCATCCGACAAAGTGATATCAACCCGATNCGCNAGAAGCGTACCCGGAGCAACAGACGCTGCANCCCCACCATCAATCTCTAAAGGAAGAAAGAGCGCGCCTTCATCCGCCTCAGGCTCCGACGCAAAGCGTTCATCCTTAAGCCATTTGTGGATCAAATTCGCATTCATCCCATACCGGCGCGCAACCTGCGCCACAGACACCCCCGACACCCGCGCCTGCCCACAAATCGAACGCTTCTCATCATCCGACCAAAACCGCTTCTTCTGCCCCTTTTTCCCCGCCATAGAATGCCCCATGATGTCCATTAACGATGGTGCACATTATCAAGCTATCCACAGAAGCGTCAGAGGGAGGAGACCAGACGGTTACGGTGCAATTACTTTTTTACTGGTTCATATCTGGGCAATTAGCGGCGGCTTCTACCCGTCTATCCGCCTAGATTACCCAGATCGCGCGGTCTTTTACGCAGGACGATGTAAGCGGGTTTGCCATTGTGAAAAACGCCCCGATTTCTGGGGGTTGTCGTGGTTCACCTCTCTGACGGGGATCGGGGGGCGTAGGTATCTGATTGCACCGTGCTGGGACGATCTGGCAGATTTATCGTTGTAATCTGCGGCGTGGTTTTGGCGATAATCGCCCCGTGCCGCACCACAGCCAGTCGATTTGCACGCAGCCGGATGGCTTCTATCGTGTCTTTGGCCTGAAGTATAACGAAATTGGCATGATTCCCAACCTCAAGCCCGTATTTTTCTAGCCCCATGAGTTTGGCCGAATTAGCAGTGACGGCTTCATAGCACCAGCGCATATCAGCGCGGCTGGACATATGTCCGACATGCAGCCCCATAAACGCCACATCCAGCATATCGGCCTTGCCCAGCGAGTACCAGGGATCCATCACGCAATCCGAGCCAAAACCAATCGTTATACCGGCATCGCGCAACTCGGGCACCCGGGTCTGGCCGCGCCGCTTTGGATAACTGTCGTGGCGACCTTGCAGCATGATATTGATCAATGGATTGGGGATTGCGTGGACCCCTGCCTCGGCAATCAACGGGATCAGTTTTGAGACATAGTAATTATCCATCGAGTGCATTGAGGTCAGATGTGACGCGGCCACCCGGCCGTTTAATCCAAGGCGTTGGGTTTCATAGGCAAGCGTTTCGATATGCCGGCTATGGGGATCGTCGCTTTCGTCGCAATGCATATCCACCCTCAGGCCGCGCGCGGCTGCGATCTCACACAACAGCCGGATCGAGGTGGCCCCGTCCGCCATGCTGCGTTCAAAATGTGGAATGCCGCCAACAATATCTACACCCATATCAAGAGCCCGCTCAAGATTGTTCAGAGCGGTGGGGTCGCGCAGAACCCCGTCTTGTGGAAAGGCAACCAGTTGCAGATCGAGATAGGGCGCCACCTGTTTGCGCACTTCAAGCAAGGCTTGGGCGCCTTTGAGGCTGTCATCGCAGACGTCGACATGGCTGCGGATCGCACCGATGCCCATGGACACTGCCAGATCGCAATAACGCATGGCGCGCTCAAAAATCTGTTCGACGCTCTGCACCGGCTTTAATTCGCCCCAAAGAGCGATGCCCTCAAGCAGGGTGCCTGAGACATTTATTCGCGGAGTGCCTAATGAAAGTGTCGCATCCATATGAAAATGCGGATCTACAAAGGGCGGTGACACGAGGTGTCCGTCTGCTTCAATCGACTGGCTGGCCTCGGCGGTCAAGTTCTGCTCTATGGCGGCAATCACGCCGTTCTTGCAGCCGATATCGATACCGCGGGTGCCATCGGGGAGGGTTGCGTTTTTTACAATCAGATCAAACATTGACATGTCCTTATCGTTGTCCCTTGAACCATGGCTTGAGAAGCGCGCGGGGATAATCGGCTCTTCGTGCCGCGACAACAAGGGCAAGTATCGATAAAATATAGGGGGTCATCAAGAAAATCTGGCTTGGCACCAGGGCGCCAACTTCGGTTTGTAAGCGTACTTGCAAGGCGTCAAATGCCCCAAATAAGATCGCCCCAAGCAAGGCTTTTCCGGGGCGCCAACTGGCAAAGATCACCAGCGCGATACAAATCCAGCCCCGGCCGTTGACCATGCCGAAAAAGAAGGCATCAAAGGCCGACATTGTTAGAAATGCCCCCCCAAGTGCCATCAGCGCAGAACCCGCAACAATCGCCCCGATACGCAACCCATAGACCGACAATCCCTGCGCATCGACGCTGTCGGGATTGTCGCCCACGGCGCGCAATGCTGTGCCTAAAGGGGTGCGGCTCATGATATACCAAACCGCGCCCACCAATCCCAAAGCGACCCATGTCAGGGCGGTTTGCTGAAATAAGACGGGTCCGATAAATGGCAGATCCGACAAGATGGGAATATCGAGCGCCCGAAATGGTTCAATGCGCGGGGGTGAGGTTACATCTGGCAATGAGGTCCGGTACGTAAAATAACTTAGCGAGGTGGCAAACATTGTGACACCCAGCCCAGATACATGTTGTGACAGCCCGAGCGGCACAGTTAAAATGCCGTGCAAAAGCCCCAATGCAGCGCCTGCGAGCGCGGCAAAAAATACGCCGCCCCAAAGGCCAGCCCCCAGCCAAACCGCCATCCAACCGGCCATTGCGCCCGCGACAAATATGCCTTCGATCCCAAGGTTCAGCACACCGGCACGCTCGCATAAAAGCGCGCCGAGCACCCCGAAAATCAATGGCGAGGCAATGCGCAGGGACGCCGCCCAAAACGACTCGCTCATCAGGATGTTCAGGATATCCATCATGGGCTTTGCCTGCGGTTNCNGGTGGACCAAATNACCCGAAAGCGGGTGAAAAAACCACCGATTAGCACCGACAACAGCGACAGGGCCACAATAAGATCAGCGAGATATGATGAGACCCCCATTGCCCGGCTCATACTATCTGCACCCACAAAGACCGAGGCGATAAACAACGCTGCCAGAACCACGCCTGCGGGAGACAGACCGGCCAGCATGGCGACGACTATTCCGATATAACCAAACCCCGGCGAGAGGTCGGAGGTAAGATATCCTTTGAGACCAACCACCTCTGACATGCCTGCCAATCCCGCCANCCCACCCGAGACAATGGCGATAGTAAACAGCGACCGGTTGACCGGAATACCAGCATAACCGGCGGCGACGGGGTTTTCCCCCACNGCGCGCAGGCGAAACCCCCAAACTGTGCGGGAGAGCATGAATTGTGCAATCCCGGCGCAAACAAGCGCCAGAATAAGCCCGGAATGCACCCGCATGCGTGGCAACAGGGTCGGCAGCATTGCCTCTTCAACGATTGGNGANGATTGCGGCCAACCCAGCCCCATTGGATCTTTCAGCGCGCCCTCCAACATCATTTGAACGAAAATCAGGATCACAAAGTTCAGCAACAGCGTGGTGACCACCTCATCGGCGCCAAAGCGAATTTTTAAAAACGTCGGCACCGCCATACCCACCGCGCCGGCCAGGGCGGCCATCAGGATAATCACCGGCGTCAGCATCAGCGGCGGCAGATCCAAATATCCGGTCCCGACCGTGACGGCCATTAGCGCGCCCAGATACAGNTGCCCCTCGGCACCAATATTCCAAAGCCGGGCGCGAAAGGCCAAAGCAGCGGCCAGACCAGTGAACATTAACGGCGTTGCGCGGGTCAGCATTTCTGAGATGGCAAACACCGAGCCGAAGACGCCGTTGAACATTTCGCGGTAGGCCTGCANAATATCTGCCCCAGCAAAGGCAATCGGAAGGGCGGCAATTACCAAAGAGGCTATGGCCGACAGGATCGGCACCGAGATTAACATGGCTTTTGTCATCTCGGGACGGGGTTCGATGCGCATCATGTTGCAGTTCCCGCCATCAAAAGGCCGATGGTGGCCCGGTCGCGGGTTTTGGCTTGGGTTAACTGTCCGTCATGCATCACCAAAATCCTGTCAGAAAGGGCGAGAACCTCATCCAGATCCTCTGAGATCAACACGACGGCTGCGCCGCGTTTGCGCGCCTCAAGCAATCTGCGCCGCACCTCGGCGCTGGCGCCCATATCCAGACCACGGGTGGGCTGGTTTGCCAAAATAAGCTTTGGGTTCTGCTCGAACACCCGAGCGAGGATCATTTTTTGAATATTACCGCCCGAGAACAACCGTGCTTCGGCGTCTACCCCCGGGCCGCGCACATCATAGTCTGCGCACCGCTGGTGCGCGGCCGCCTTGATCTCGGTGCGGCGCAAAATACCAAAGCGCTGCACTGCGGGATCATCGAGCTGTTCAATCACNAAATTATCCGCCAGAGACAAGGTGCCGATGATCCCCTCTTGATGTCGGTCCTCCGGAATGCGGCCCACGCCTGCCTTCAGCATTGTCTTCGGAGAGGGCCGTGCGATGATTTGGCCGTCTACTGCAATAGACCCGGTAACGGGACGCTTGAGGCCGGCGATCAATCCTGCAAGTCCTGTCTGGCCATTGCCCGACACACCGGCGATACCCAGAATTTCGTGTGCGCGCGCCTCAAGCGACAGGTCTTGCAGCGTATCGCGCTTTGAGTACCCATTCACGGCTGCCTGATCAATTTTGAGAACAGTCCCGCCCGGGGTCACATCTTCACGGTCGGCCAGTGAAACGCCGCTGCCGACCATAAGTTTGGCGATCTCTGTCTCATTGGTCTGTTTGGTGATCAACTCACCGACGTTGCGCCCTTGCCGCAGCACCACGATTCGCTGTGAAAATGACAGCACTTCACGCAGCTTGTGGGAAATGAAAATAACCGAAAGGCCAGCTGCGGCCATCGTGTGAATGTTTTCAAATAAAGCATCNGCCTCTTGCGGGGTCAAAACAGCGGTTGGCTCGTCCAGAACCAAAATACGCACATCCCGATACAGTGCTTTCAGAATTTCAATTCTCTGCCGTTCGCCAACGGACAATCGCCCAACCGGTACATCCATGGGNGCCCGCAGTCCGGTTTCATCCATAATCCGGTTGAGCTTGTCGCGCCCCCTCGCTGTTTGCCGGCGCAGGGCGGTCAGGCGTTCAGACCCCATCATGATATTTTCTAAGGCGTTGAGGTTTTCCGCCAGCGTGAAATGCTGGTGCACCATCCCGATGCCCTTGGCCAGGGCGATCTGCGGCTGGCCCAGCAGCATCGGTTGCAAGATGCCGTCGCGGTCTGCAACGTCGATCGTGCCAGAATCGGGCAGGTAGTGCCCAAACAGCATATTCATCAAAGTGGTTTTGCCGGATCCATTCTCGCCTAACAGAGCCAGTACCTCACCCTGATGCAGATCAAGGCTGACCCTATCATTTGCCAAAACGGAGCCGAAGCGTTTGGACAAGCTTTTAAGAGCGAAAACTNTGCCCATTTAATTGCCTTTTCGCTGCACCGGCCGCCAGCAGAGGCCGGTGCAAATTCCTATCATTTGTCGGAAACAGGGCGGGCGTCGTTGACGTTGACCCGAAACAATCCGTCTTGAATTTCGGCTTCGCGCGCCTTGACCTTGGCCACGACATCGGCCGGGACCAATGCGCTGTCGATCACCAGCGATCCACCGCCATAGGCCATAAAGCTGTACTGACCATAATCGGCTGCTTCAAAGCGGCCTGAGGCCACATTGGCAATGGCTTTGTCGATGGTTGCCTCCATGTGCCAAAGCGCTGAGGCGAGGATTGTATCGGGATAGTCNGCGGCGGTATCAATTACGTTGCCAATGGCTTTTATACCGCGCTCAACCGCTGCGTCAGAGACGCCAAAGCGTTCGGCGTACATAATATCCGCCCCGGCATCCATCATTGCAAAAGCGCTTTCTTTGGCCTTTGGCGGATCGTACCAACTGTCAAGNAAGTTGACCATAAATTTGACATCGGGATTGACTTCGCGCGCGCCATCCATAAACGCGTTCATTAAGCGGTTAACTTCCGGGATCGCATANCCGCCAACCATGCCAATCAGATTGTTTTCGGACATAGCACCCGCGACNATACCAGACAGATAGCTTGGTTCGTGGATCCAATTGTCGAAAACCGAGAAATTTGGCGCGACAGGTGTAAATGACGACCCCATCAGAAACGCGGTTTCTTGATAGTCTTTGGCAACCTTGCGCGCCGCCCGTTCCAAGCCGAACACTTCGCCGACGATCAATTGCTGACCTTGTTCGGCGTATTCACGCATGACCCGCTCATAGTCGTTGTTGGCAACATTTTCGGAATAGAGATATTCGATCTCGCCCCGGTCTTGGGCTGCGTTCAGCGCTTTGTGAATACGGCTGATCCACTGNTGTTCAACCGGCAGCGTGTAAATCGCTGCCACCTTCAATTTATCTGCAGCAGCGACGCTTGTGCCTGCCAGCGCTCCAACGCTTAACGCAGCTGCGATCACGGCTCTGCGTGTTATTGATCCTAAAAGTTTCATCTTAGCCCCCCATATANTAAGCCGATAGTCGTGCATTATTTTNTGAAACGGTCAATATCTATTTTAATCTGCTGCCTGAGCCTCTTGTATTGACGGGCCATCTTGCAACTTAAATTAATACCATGCGTGTCATCATCNTCGTGCCANGNCGCNTANCNCATCGAAACGAGGNCGGNAANGACCNATNTGNGNTTGTCAAAACGGGGCTTTGTTGTGGNGTATCATGCACTGTGCCTGACCTNCCACGCGTTTNAGTGGTTTTAAGGTTTGNTTGCGTAAGACTTGTTACTNACCTNANAGATGAAGANTATTTGTGTCCGTCATTTGTTATGATCTGCAAGGGGGTGGCGCCTGAAAAGCGCTGATAGGATTCTCACGCTTATTTCGTATCAAAAACATCGGCNNTTTTGGGTNGCTCCCCTGAATGCGACTTCCGGTTTCCAACCGCCTGNATATTGGTATAAGGAGTTGGGACACGAGATTGAAAATGGAATATANGCATGTCTATCACACGTCTTCACACCAATGACCGCATGAGCCAGGCCGTGGTTCACGGTGACACTGTTTATCTTGCGGGACAGGTCGCTGCAAGTGCGCCGGGCGCCAGCGTTGCAGATCAAACCAAAGCGATCTTGGCTCAGATCGACGGACTATTGGCCGAGACCGGCTCAGATAAATCTAAAGTTCTGTCGGCGACGATTTGGTTGACCAGTATGGATGATTTCGCTGAGATNAATGCTGTTTGGGATGCTTGGTCAACGGGTGGCAATGCGCCCTGTCGTGCCTGTGTGGAATCGCCGCGTCTGGCGTCGCCACAATTCACTGTTGAAATNGGTATTATTGCTGCGAGATAATCTGGTTATCAGTCGCTATGCCTGCTTGTGGCGGCTGTTTGTTCAGTCTTCGCCGAGGTGATCTGTTTCAGGTGGTACTTGGATGCTGGAAAAGCCTTTGATCGCTGTTAGCTATCCGAGTTTGTATTTTGAAATTCGAAGTTGCGGTGGGGGTTGGTGCGCTTTGTGGGAATCCCAATGGACAAAGCTTTCTTGNTACGGCAGCAAGNGCNCNCNGGCACTTTGGCCAGGTCGGGTTGGCGTTGTGCTCTAACGTATTATATAAGAACAAACTGATTTACCTTTTGGGTTGCGGACTGCAATCGCAAACAACAAGCAGGCAACCTTATGACGACCAGCGCCCTCCATTTTACTCCGATGCCGACAAAATGGGTCGGTCCGATCAAAATCACTGGTGAGGTGATTAACGAGGCGGTGCGCGTGCCGCTTGCAACCTATGAGACGCCTCTGTGGCCGTCAACGGANCGGGGCGCGCGNGTGTCACGCCACTGCGGCGGTATCCGTTGTACTGTGGTCGATGAACGTATGACCCGCTCGGTCGCGTTGCGGGCGCAGTCTGCAGCTGCGGCCAAACAGGCCAGTGATGCTATTGTCGGGCGGTTTGACGAATTGGCAGCCATTGTCGGCCAGACCAGCCGGTTTGCCCAATTGATCGGTCTCAATCGGCAGATCGTCGGTAACCTGCTGTATGTTCGTTTTGAATGTTCCACAGGGGATGCTTCGGGTCACAATATGGTGACGAAGGCGGCTGATGCTTTGCTGAGTTGGATATTACAGGAGTATCCGGCGCTGTCCTACAGCACCATTTCGGGCAATTTTTGCACTGACAAAAAAACCAGCGCGGTTAACGGTATTTTGGGGCGGGGTAAATATGTCGTGGCAGAAGCTGAAATCTCGCGTGTGGTTTGCAAGCGGCTTTTGCGCACGACACCGGAATTGATGGCGCAGCTCAATGTTGAAAAAAACTTGCTTGGCGGTGTGATCGCCGGCAGCCTGCGTTCTGCCAATGCGCATTTTGCCAATATGCTACTGGCTTTCTACCTCGCCACTGGACAAGATGCGGCGAATATCGTCGAGGGATCGCAGGGCATTGTGCATTGTGAAGTGCGGCGCGATTCATTGTATTTTGCCTGCACCCTGCCCAATCTGATTGTGGGTACTGTGGGCAATGGCAAAGACAATGACGTGGTCGGGGAACATTTGGAAAAAATTGGTTGCCGCACNGAGCGGGCGCCAGGAGACAATGCCCGACGTCTTGCCGTGCTCTGTGCAGCAACGGTACTGTGCGGCGAACTGTCGCTGATGGCGGCGCAAACCAATCCGGGGGAATTGACCAAAGCGCATATGCTGCTGGAGCGCAAATAACTTTTGAACCCATTGCATTTTGTGCCAATAATCGCCACAGAGGTCGCGTATGAAACTATGGTCACCAGGCTGTCTGGACNGTGTTNAACCTTTACATTGGCAGGCGCATTCGTCTCGACACGTTGCGGGTGATCGGATAGATGCGGAATTGTGGTTTTGTGCGCGTATTTCGTCTTAATGAGATCATGGCACTTGCGGTGTCTGTAGCAAACAGTGGCTGATATGAGTAAGTAGGCAAGATGAAAATAGGCATCGAAAGAATTAGCTTTCATATCCCTCATCAGTATCTGGATCTTACCAGTCTGGCCGAGCATCATGGCACCGACTCGGATAAATTCAGTCGGGGCATCGGGCAGGATAAAATGTCTTTTCCGTGCCACGATGAAGATATCGTTACCCTCGCTGCCGAAGCCGCCCTGCCGATTATCAAAGCTCATGGCCCCGACGGGATCGACAGCTTGCTGTTTGCCACTGAGACCGGCATCGATCAGTCAAAATCGGCGGGTATCTATGTGCACCGGCTACTGGGGCTGAAGCCTCAGTGTCGCAATGTGGAACTCAAACAGGCCTGCTACAGCGCCACTGCCGCGTTGCAGATGGCCTGTGGCTATGTCGCACGTAAACCCGATCGCAAAATTCTGGTGATCGCCAGTGATGTGTCGCGCTATGATCTGGGTGGCGCCGCCGAGGNCACGCAGGGCAGTGGCGCAGTGGCGATGTTAATCTCGGCCAACCCCGCGATTATAGAGATCGATCTTGCCTCTGGATGTCACAGCGAAGATATTATGGATTTTTGGCGCCCGAATTATCGCAAGACGCCCTTGGTTGACGGTAAATATTCGGCGCTGAAATATCTGCAGTCACTGGGTCATGCCTGGGCCGATTATCAGGTGAATGAAGGCCGTGCCTTCGAGGATTTTGCGCAGTTCTGTTACCATTTGCCGTTCTCTCGGATGGGGGAAAAAGCCCACCGTCATCTGGCATCCTTAAACGGCGCNAAAGTGGATGCAGACAAAATCAACCCCGGTTTGGCCTATAGCCGTCAGATTGGAAATTGTTATAGTGCGGCGCTGTATCTCAGTCTTATCTCTGCGCTGGAAAGCACTGATCAGGACTTGACGGACAAACCCATTGCGCTGTTCAGTTATGGATCCGGTGCGGTTGCGGAGTTTTTCTCTGGGGTGATACAACCCGGTTACCGCGCACAATTGTTCACCGACCGGCATCAGGGCTTGATGGCCAATCGCGCCGCTTTGAGCTATGATCAATATGTCGATTTATGGCACGCGCCTGACCCTCAAAACGGGGAACAAGTTGTGATTGATGTGCAAACCACNGGCACGTTCAGGTTGGCCAAGATCGAGACCCACAAGCGGCATTATGAAATCGCCTGAGCGTCATTTTGCCCGCGCGCCCGGCAAGGTGATCTTGTCTGGTGAGCATTCTGTTGTCTATGGCGCGCCCGCGCTGGTTGTGGCGATCGAGCTTTATACCAAGGTTTGGTTTGAGCCGATCCATCTCAGTACCGGTCTGCAGACGGCATTTGCCGATCTGTCNCAGGGCCAGTTGTATCCGCTCAAACTGCTTAAGACGTTTAAACGTACTATGGATGANCGGTTTGATCGCTTTGTTCGTGGCGATTTAGAGGTGCAAAACATCCTGCAGCGCCCGGATGATCTCGCGGTCTATACCATGTCTGCGCTNTTGCAGATGNTGCCGGTTCCGGGGGGTATGGCGCGGCGCAGATTACCAGTGCCGGGNCGATTGCACAGCACNTCAGATTTGCCTCTGGGGGCGGGTATGGGGTCGTCTGCGGCGGTTATTGCCGCAACAATCGTGTTATATGAACANTTGTTAACCCATCCTCAAAGTCCGTTGGACCGTTTTGAACAGGTGCGGTTCTGCGAGCGTTTGCAACATGGTAAAGGCAGTGCAATNGATGCGGCGGCGGTCNTTTATGGCGGTATTAACCGGATTCAGAACGGCACGGTTTCGGCCCCGGATACCTCGGTGATGGCTGATCGGCTAAAGGACGAGGGCTGGTATTGGGTGCTCGGCGGGATTCCCACGGCCTCGACCGGGGAATGTGTNTCAACCGTTCGGCATAAATTTGGAANTGATCAGGGGCTTTGGCAGGCGTTCGAAGACTGCACAAATGCACTACAATCCGCCCTCGAGACCGGTGGATGCCCAAAAGAACAGCTGCGAGAGAATCACCGGCTGTTGCGGCGACTTGATGTGATCCCGGCAGCGGCACGGGCGTTTGTTGCGGCGATTGAACAGGCGGGAGGCGCTGCCAAAATTTCTGGAGCCGGATCGGTGCGTGGGCCACATGCTGGAGTGCTTTTGGTGTATTTGCCGGAGATCGAGGCCTTTGAGACGGTGATGAGGCAGTTCCCCGACTATCGCTGGGACAGGCTCACCATTACTCAAAGCGGCACCCGTCTGTGCATGGCAGACCAAGACATTGCCGCAAGCGGTGGGCTGTCCGGCATGGGGCTGTGATCATGCAGCGCAGGATGTCGGCTTCGGCGCCGGGCAGTATCATGATCACTGGCGAGCATGCGGTTGTCTATGGTCACCCCGCGATCGTCTGCGCCATTGATCAGCGCGTCACCGTTACGGCCATGCCACAAGACAATCGGCAGGTGCAGATTTTTTCCGAGATATCGGATCCTGTGGTGGTGGCGCTTGACACTTTTGAGGTCAGTGGTCCGATGCGGTTTGTGCTCGCAGCGCTGGCGTTGTACCGCCACCGACTTCCCTTTGGACTGCGCCTTGATATCGTCTCGCAAATTGACCCAAAGCTGGGCTTGGGATCTTCGGCAGCGGTCACAATCGCGACATTGGGCCTATTACAGGCAATGACACAGCCAGAGATGCAGTCAGCGCCCGATCCGCTGTCCATGCTCAGTAAGACCCGGTTGCATCAACAGGCGTTAGGGATCATTCGCGGTTTGCAGGGACGGGGCAGTGGTGCGGATCTTGCCGCAAGTCTGCACGGTGGATTGTTGGGATATCAGCTTGCGGCCGCCGCCGCTGATTCAGCCTTGTCGGGCGGTGNGGGGCGAGAGGNNGGNCTTTTTTCNCAGTCTCCGGCCAGCCACGACCTTGTCAGCATGTCCGAGCAAGCCGCGATTGTTGCGCTGCCCAATCCCCCACAATTAAGCCTGTGTCATTGCGGATATAAGACGCCCACGGGCGACGTGCTTGCGGGGATTGCAAAACAGATGCTGGGCCGTGAGGCGGCGTATGCGGCGCTCTATGGACGCATGGGGACCTGCGCAATGGCGGCAATTTCTGCGGCCCGTCACCGTGAGTGGNCGGAATTCTCCNAACAGCTGAACGCCTATCAGGATCTAATGATCGAGTTGGGTGTGTCTGACCCGACGCTTGACGCACTGGTGGCGCGGGCACGGTCCGAGACCGGCGTGATGGCAGCTAAGATATCAGGGTCCGGGCTGGGCGATTGTATCCTTGCGTTAGGCCCGGTTGTGGCGCAGCATCAGCCCGCGCCATTTACCGCAAAAGGGCTTGTGCTGGATGACTGAACGATCATTGACCGACCCGACNTTACCTNCGGCGTGTTTTGCGGCCCATCTGCCGAAGCGGCTTTCGTTGCGCCAACCGGCCGCAGCCTATGCCCCCAGCAATATCGCATTGGCCAAATACTGGGGCAAACGCGATTATGTGCTGAACCTGCCGCTGAACAGTTCGCTGTCGATTTCGCTTGCGGACTGGGGCAGCCACACGCAGATTTTTCCAGCTGNAACTGCCTGTGATGAGGTGTGGCTGAATGGCGTATCCTTGCCGCTGGACAGTGTGTTCGCCCAAAAAATTATAAGCTTTTTGAATTTCTTTCGCCGTGAACAGATGCTGCCTTTGCGGGTCGAGACCGTCAACACATTGCCCACTGCGGCCGGACTGGCCTCTTCAGCTTCGGGATTTGCAGCTCTGACGCTGGCACTGGATAAAGCGTTCAATCTGCAACTGTCTCACGCTGTACTCAGTATGTTGGCCCGTTTTGGCAGTGGCAGTGCAACGCGGTCCCTTTGGCATGGGTTCGTGCGGTGGGACCGTGGCGAAAAACAGGATGGCAGCGACAGTTTTGCGCGGCCTCTGGCGCTAGACTGGCCGGAGTTTCGAATTGCGATTGTTCCCGTTGATACAGGGCCGAAGTCTCGATCGTCGCGCGACGGAATGAACCACACAGTCGCCACCAGCCCCTTGTTCCAGACCTGGCCGGCACAGGCCGAGGCTGACTGCACAGCCGTTCATATGGCCCTAGAGGCGCGTGATTTTGCGACGTTGGGGGCGCTGTCCGAGGCCAATGCGCTTGCCTTACACGCCACCATGATGGCGGCAAGGCCGGCGTTGTGTTATCTCAAGCCGCAAAGTTGGAGCGTGCTAGAGCAGCTCTGGGCGGCGCGAGAAGAGGGCCATGAGATATATGCTACGATGGATGCCGGTGCCAATGTAAAGCTCTTGTTTCTATCCTCAGAAGAATCATTTGTTCGGCACAATTTTTCCACTGCCAGCGTCATCCGCCCATTTGACCAGCCCTAAAATGTGTCGGCGGCGGTCGGCCGTGTCGGGCAAACGCCCTCTCTGAACTGGCCCTTCGTGTGCGGTCTGCTTAGGTTTCGACCCACAGAATTGCCGGCTTTCATCGCAAGGGTTAAGGCGAGGGGAACCACAGAAAATTGTCTGGCGTATTGTCGCCCGCGCGAGGATCCACAGGAGCCATCTTCTTTCAGATCCGCGTCCTCAGCGTATTGTCGCCCGCGCGAGGACCCACAAGGCGCTAGGTTTCAAGGGTGTTATGCTTGGTTTGCGTGCATCACAGCGCGTTGAGGCGCATGACGGGCTTCTAAATCTGTTTCTAAATNTGCCTGTCACCGCATCAGAAATCTCGCAAATTTCGTTGTCGTTTGCTGGACTTTAAGGCGTGGGCATCCAATATAGGCAGTATGAGCTTGCCACCCGGATTCCTTGATGACTTGCGCACCCGTACCAGCCTCAGTCAGGTTGTCGGGCGCAAAGTCATGTGGGACACGCGTAAATCCAATCAGGCCAAGGGCGATATGTGGGCGCCTTGCCCGTTTCATCAGGAAAAATCGGCCTCGTTCCATGTCGATGACCGAAAAGGCTTNTATTATTGCTTTGGCTGCCACGCCAAGGGTGATGCGATCAGTTTTATCCGCGAGACNGAGAACGTCGGCTTTATCGANGCGATCGAGATATTGGCTCAAGAGGCGGGCATGCCTGTGCCAAAACGCGACCCGCATGCGCAGGAAAAATCTGAACAACGCACCGCATTAACCGATGTTATGGAACAAGCGGTGCAATTCTACCGCCTGCAACTCAATACTGCTCCGGCGGCAGACGCGCGGGCTTATCTGTCCAGACGCGGTTTGTCTCAGGCCACTCAAGATCGGTTTGATATCGGGTTTGCTCCTGATGTCCGGCAGGGATTGTTGCACCATATGACCGCCAAAGGGGTGACGCCTGATCAGTTGGTGGCGGCNGGNCTGTGTGCCCAACCCGAGGATGGTGGCGCGCCATATGATCGGTTCCGGGGTCGTATTTTATTTCCCATTCGCGACNCAAGAGGGCGCTGCATCGCGCTGGGCGGCAGGTCACTGGATTCAAATGCGCGGGCCAAATACCTCAATTCTCCCGAAACTGNATTATTCGACAAAGGCCGCAACCTGTATCATCACAAACCCGCACGCGAGGCGGCGGGTAAGGGCCAGCCGCTGATTGTGGCTGAGGGGTATATGGATGTNATTGCCCTTGTAGAGGCAGGGTTTGGCGCTTCAGTTGCGCCATTGGGAACGGCAGTCACAGAGCATCAACTCGCGTTATTGTGGCGCATCGCGCCCGAGCCTATCATCGCGCTNGATGGCGATACAGCAGGTCTGCGTGCGGCGTATCGGGTGATCGATCTGGCATTGCCATTGCTGGAGGCGGGGCAATCGCTGAGGTTTGCGATAATGCCAGAAGGGCAAGATCCTGATGACGTGATCCGGGCAGGTGGCCCCTCTGCTTTGCAGACGCTGTTGGACAAAGCCATGCCGATGGTCGACTTGTTNTGGCAGCGCGAAATCCAAGGCAAGGTTTTCGATAGTCCCGAGCGTCGGGCCATGCTGGATAAGGGGCTGCGGGAAAAAATCGCCATGATCCGCGATCCGTCAATTCGGTCGCATTATGGCAGTGCTATNAAGGAATTGCGCTGGGCGCTGTTTGGCACGGGCCGACAGCAGCCCGGATCGGGTCAATGGGGCAGAAAAGTCAAAATTGATGCGCTGAGCACGACCAAGCAGTCCGCGCTGGCGCAGACGGCTGATCAGGTGCAGGGACATCTGCGCGAAGCGGTTATTCTGGCGGCATTGATCAAAACNCCTGCAATGGTCGCGGAGTTTCAAGAACCGTTGGAGAGCCTNGCTTGCGTTGACCCTCGGCATCGGCAGATCCAAGCAGTTTTGTTGTCACAAACCACTGCGCCGGCCGAGGAGGTGCGCGGTGCGATTGAGGCAGCTTTTGGGTCGACCGAATTAGAGGGTTTTCTCGCTCAAAGCCATGTTGCGGTCGTGCCCTGTATCCAGCGATGTGATGATCTTGATTTGACCCGGCTGACCCTTCGCGAAGAGTTTGCTAAACTTGATGCGCGCATTGGTTTGGCGGCTGAGATCGAGGAGGCTGCTGAAGACATCGCATCATTGTCAGATGAAACTCTGACCTGGAGGTTGAAAGAGGCNGCGTTGGCGCAACGGTCTGCGACCCTGAGTTTGCAAAAAGACAGTACCGAGTATGACCTTGCGGAAAACGGTGCGCGAATCAATCGCGATGAACGGCGGGCTTTTGAGGCATTAATGACACAAATAACTCCGGCAAAATCGTCATAAATATGATTTTGTTGAGGAAGAGGTAAAGAAAACCAAGTACATGTTTAGCCGAATCAGTATGACGCCCTATGTTTCGGGATAAACGAATCATTCGCCCTTTGCAGGAGAATCGCATGGCCGCCAAAGACAACACCGACCGTAAAGCTGAGGACCAGAGCGAAGAGACAACGCTTGATATGAGCCAGACGGCGGTCAAAAAGATGATCGGTGAGGCGCGTGAGCGCGGCTATATCACGTATGATCAACTCAACAAAGTACTGCCACCGGATCAAGTCTCATCAGAGCAGATAGAGGATGTGATGTCGATGCTGTCTGAAATGGGCATCAATATCATCGAGGCCGAAGATGCCGAGGAAGAAGAGCGCGGCGCAACTGATCTTGTGGCGGCCACCAGCAACAAAGAGGTGGCTCTCTCGTCAGGTGACAGTGAAAAACTGGACCGAACTGATGATCCTGTGCGCATGTATCTGCGTGAGATGGGCAGCGTCGAACTGTTGAGCCGCGAGGGCGAAATTGCCATCGCCAAGCGGATCGAGGCCGGTCGTAACACGATGATTTCCGGCCTGTGCGAGAGCCCGTTGACATTTCAGGCAATCACCATCTGGCGCGACGAACTGCTGAGCGAAGATATTCTGTTGCGCGATGTGATCGATCTTGAAACCACCTTTGGCAATCAGTTGGGTGAAGGAGATGAGGTCCAGCAACCCGTCGTGCCGGTGGCCGGCATTACCCCTGTGGCCGCTGACGTCACGCCCGAACTGGATGCTGACGGCAATCCGATTGTGGTCGATGAGGACGATGAGGATGACGACGAGGCGGCCAACATGTCGCTTGCGGCGATGGAGGCGGCGTTAAAGCCGCAGGTGCTCGAAACGCTTGACCTTATTGCCAGCGATTATGCCAAACTGTCTGAAATGCAAGACAACCGAATATCGGCAACTTTGAATGAAGACGGGTCGTTTTCCAAAAATCAAGAAGAGACTTATCAAAAACTGCGCTCGGAAATTGTTGAGTTGGTAAACGAGTTGCACCTGCACAATAACCGTATTGAGGCGCTGATTGACCAGCTTTACGGGATCAATAAACGTATCATGAGCATTGACGGTGCGGTGGTGAAACTGGCGGATCAGGCGCGGATCAACCGGCGGGAATTTATCGAGGCATATCGCGGCTATGAACTGGATCCGAACTGGCTGGACCGCATGGCTGAAAAGCCTGGTCGCGGCTGGCAGATGTTTATTGAACGCTCGTTGAGCAAGGTGGAGGATCTGCGCAATGATATGGCGCAGGTCGGGCAATACGTCGGTCTGGATATCAGCGAATTTCGCCGCTTGGTCAGTCAGGTGCAAAAAGGCGAAAAAGAAGCCCGCCAAGCCAAGAAAGAAATGGTCGAGGCCAATCTGCGGCTGGTGATTTCGATTGCCAAAAAATATACTAACCGGGGTCTGCAATTTCTCGATCTTATTCAGGAAGGCAATATTGGCCTGATGAAGGCGGTTGATAAGTTTGAATATCGCCGTGGGTATAAGTTCAGCACCTATGCGACATGGTGGATACGTCAGGCGATCACCCGCTCGATTGCCGATCAGGCGCGCACCATCCGGATTCCTGTACATATGATCGAGACGATCAATAAGCTGGTGCGCACCGGGCGCCAGATGCTGCATGAAATCGGTCGTGAGCCCACGCCCGAAGAATTGGCTGCCAAGCTGCAGATGCCACTTGAGAAAGTGCGCAAGGTGATGAAAATTGCCAAAGAACCTATTTCGCTTGAGACGCCGATTGGTGACGAGGAAGACAGCCAACTGGGCGACTTCATCGAAGATAAAAACGCTATTTTACCGCTGGAATCAGCGATTCAGGAAAACCTGAAAGAAACCACCACCCGCGTGCTGTCGTCGTTGACGCCGCGCGAAGAGCGGGTGCTTCGCATGCGTTTTGGTATCGGTATGAACACCGATCACACGCTCGAAGAGGTGGGCCAGCAATTTAGTGTGACCCGCGAACGTATCCGCCAGATCGAAGCCAAGGCGCTGCGTAAGCTCAAGCATCCCTCGCGCTCACGCAAACTGCGCAGTTTTCTCGATCAATAAAGCAACGCTCTAATGTTTGACGTGCCTTGATTGCCGCTTGGCAATCAAGGGGGGTTGTTTTTTGGGTTACGAGCAATCTATAGTTGTAAGAAAATTGCTGATGGTCCATGATCGCAATATTCTGTGATTAAGCCGGCCTGCATGCAATGTGGCATATATTTTACAGATACAAATTTTGTTGAGGGCGCGCTGCCTGATTGTTGCCAGTTGACGTGGGATTTTTGAAGATGAAAGACAAACTCAAAGTTGTTCTGTCCGTCAATCACGATGGGGGTACAATATGCGTTGATGTATTTCAGTGATGTGATGGGACGTTTGGATTTGAAGAATTCAAAAGAGATCCCAACGATAACGCTGGCTGGTTTGCAAAAGGACATCACGCACATCTTGTATTCGCAGATAGTAAGAGCGCTAAAGACGCAGCAATTCAGCAGGTCGATTGGCTTGAGGGCTTTAAAGTTCTAACCGTCGCAAGGGGAATATAATTTGAAAACCATTTATCTCATCCGCCACGCAGAATCCACCGGTCAGCAACCTGATGGTGCTCTCAGCGATCTGGAAAAAAAACAGGCTCAGGATATGGTGGCGCGTTTGCGTGAGCTAAGCCCCGATGGGGCAATCTCAAGCCCCTATGTGCGGGCTATGGAAATCATTTAGCCCTATTGTGACAGTGCTGGCCTTGATATTCAAACCGATCTCGATCTTGCTGAGCGGCAGCTCAAGCCTTTTGATCTGCGGCTTCCCTTTGATGACTTGATGCATCACCTACGGCTCTCTTTTGAAAACTGGGACTATAAAATAGACGGCGGCGAGTCGCTCAATGACATCAAACGCCGCGTCTTGCGCGCGCTCAAAAAAATCGTGCAAAGCGATTTTGAACGCCCGATTGTTGCCGCCCACGGCAATCTTATTGCCGCGGTGCTGGGGGCCATAGACCCGGACTTTGAGTTCGAACAATGGCGCGCCATGAAGAACCCGCATCTCTATGCGCTTAGCTATCAGCAGAATCAACTGAGGGGTGTTGAAGACATCGGTTAAAAAAGGCCGTTCTTTTTTTTCATAAACGTGGTGCACAATCCTTATGGTTGATAAAATAATTTAAAATACTT
>NYVC01000062.1 GCA_002684375.1 Marinovum sp. | reverse complement strand
AAATGCTGGATTGGGAGGCACCAACCGGTGGTTATTTATTAACAGCGTGTTTTGCTACCGGACGCTGGGCCGGACGGGCCGCGGCGCAGTATTGCACGTTGCCAAGACAACCCTCCAAAAAAAAGGACTAGCCGCACAACATCCGGATGCCACGCGCAATTTCGGGAGACGCCGCCATAGTATCGGCAGCAATGTTTTCGGCAGTCGGCAACAGATCTTCGGGCTCTACAACACGTTCAATCAAGCCAAACTGCAACGCCTCTTGCGCGGTCAGTTTTTGACCGCCCATCAAGATCAGCTTGGTCCGGGCTGGCCCGATCAGGGCCGACATCCGCAACGGGTCGCTGGGTTGTGGCAAAAACCCGCGTTTCATCACCGGATAGAAAAATTTAGCCTGTGGCACCGCCAGACGGATATCGCAGGCCAATGCCATCCCCATGGCACCCCCTGCCAAAGTGCCGTTGAGGGCCGCAATACTCAAACCCGGCACCGCGGCAATCGCGGTAGAAAGACGTTCCCATAGCGCAGAGGTCGCCAGACCATCAGTCATTTCATCAAGATCGCCCCCGGCACTAAACACCCCGCCGGCACCGGTGATGATCAACCCGCGCGCCTGTTGGGCGGCCTCGGCAATTTCGGCAAGTTCTTGCAGCATGGCCGCTGTCAATGCATTGGCCTTTTCGGGCCGGTTCAGCGTGATTTTCCAAAGCCCCTCTTGCCGATCAAGCGTGATCATACCAAGCCCAGTTTGCTGCGAATTTCTGGCTCACGCAGCGAAATCTCATCGCCAAGCCACGCATCAGCCTCTGGGCCGCACATCCATAAAAGTGCCTTGGCAGGCCAATCAGCTGGAATGTGATCTTCCCAGTTAAGCCGGCTCACAGGGTTGATCCCACTGGCCCTGATATCGCGCTGCATCTGGGTCGCAACGGTACCCGGCGACAATCCGATCGCCCTTATACCCGTTGCGCGGGCCTCGTGATCAAGGCATTTTGTCAGCATCGCCGCGCCGGCTTTTGAGGCACAGTAATGCGACCACGCTTCAACCGCATAATGCGCCGCCCCGGAACTGACCGTGAGTACGGTGCCACCGCCCGCACGCTGCATCACCGGGACAGCCGCGCGCATCCCGTTGAAAACGCCCTTGAGGTTTATGTCGATAGCCGTCGCCCACTGATCGGGGTCGGCACTGGCCAGATGGCTGATCGGGGCAATTACGCTGGCGTTATTAATCAATACATCCAAACCGCCAAATCGCGCTGTGCAAGCTGTCACTGCCGCCTCAAGTGCGTCATACTGGCTGACATCACATTGCGCGGCCATCGCGTTTGGGCCAATCTCATCTGCGAGCGCGATGATCTCATCTGCCGTCCGCGCCAACAGCATCACATTAGCACCTTGTGCAGCAAAGACCCTCGCCGCAGCCGCGCCGATACCGCGACTTGCACCCGTAATAATAACCGTTTTACCAAATAAATCCTGCATCATTCTCTCCCGCAGCCAATGTTAAGATCTATGTTCCACATTCATAACAGATTTGCCAGCATACGGGCATGTTGCCGATAAGGGCACAATGTGAAAATATGCCAGCACTTGTCTCATTAAGTCAGGACCTCACATGACATCTATTCTAAAATCCGTATTGCTCGCCACGATCATCGTAAACCTCTCTAGTGTTAAGGCACTAGCAGACGTCACAAGCCAACAGGTCTGGGACGGCCTGCGCACGGCCATGACAGCATCAGGATTTAAAATAAGCGCCTCAGAGACACGAAACGGTAATCGTTTAACCATTGGGGATTTACAGATGAGCAGGCGCGTTCAAGACCCCGGCAGTGACGCATCCGGAACCATCAGCCTCTCGGTTTCAAGCCTGCAGTTCTTGAACAAGGGCGATGGCACAGTCACTATTGTTTTGCCTGACCAAATACCAGTTATTCTTCATGTTAATAGCCCCGAGGACGGTGCTTTTGATGTCCAATTTGACCTGACCCAACGCAATCTTGTAATACGTGCGTCTGGCAAACCGGATGAAATACGACATGATTATGCAGCCGAGGCCGTCGGGCTGGATCTGCGAAAGTTGGTGCTTGATCGTACCGAAGTGCCAGGCGCAGACGTGCATGCAGACCTGAGCCTGGTCAATGTCAGCGGCACGTCCATAAGCGCAATACAGACCGATCGAAACTATACCCAAAACCTCAACATCGGTCGCATGTCATATCAGGCTTCCATTTCGTTACCCGGCCCATCCGAGACAAGTTACAACCTTTCAGGACTGACCACGGGGTTAGAATTTACTGGCACGACCGCGCTGCCTCTTATCCTGAACTGGTCTGACCCATTGGCAGTTTTGATGGATGGTGCCGGTTTTGACGCAACTTGGCGGTATGACCAGACAGAGAGCGATATTTCCTCAGTCGAGAGCGGCGAAAAATACCAACAAAGCAGTAAGATTACAGCAGGATCAGGCAGATTGGCGCTGAATAATCAGCGGCTTTTATACAAGGGTACGTCGGCACAATCAAATCTGTTTCTGGTGATGGACCAGTTGCCGTTTCCGATCTCGCTGAGCCTCGCAAAAGCGGCGGCAAATGTGCTTTTGCCACTGACTGCCAGCCCAACGGCACAGCCGTTCAATCTCGGTTTGTCCCTGTCTGATTTTGTTATGTCTGACATGATGTGGGCGCTGTTTGATTATGATGAAATTCTGCCCAGAGACCCTATTTCGCTGGCGTTAGAGATATCCGGCACAGCAAAGGTCTTGCTCGATATCTTTTCACCCGGCGCGATTGAAGCCCTTGGGCAGGATGACTTTATGCCTTTTGAACTTGAAGACATCGATATTGGCCGGTTGCATCTGGCCGGCGGTGGGGCCGCGCTGGAGGGCGCGGGCCACTTTGAGTTTGACAATAGCGATTTCGAAACCTTTGAGGGTATGCCCCGCCCAAGAGGCCGTTTTGAGACCGAGCTCAAGGGCGGAAACCGCTTGCTCGACTGGTTAATCGAGATAGGATTAATACAACAGAGCGACGCGATGGCCATGCGTATGATGCTCAGTATGTTCACCATACCCGGTGAGGGGAATGACATTTTAAAAATGCTTCTTGAGGTGACCGAAGAGGGGCGCGTCTTGTCGAACGGACAACGCATTCGCTGAATTCCTCAGGCGGAAACTGCAGGCCTATAACCTTACAATTAGAGGGTAAGAATCTGTTCTGCAGGTTGCTAAAATATCCTCAAAAATACCCATGAGGTGGCGATTTGAGACTTAGCGTGCCGAAAAGCAAACTGTACCGCTTGCACCCCTGCCCTGTGCGAGCTACCTGATAATGGCAAAAACTAAGGAAACCGGATGTCGCACACCCTGCAAGACCTGACCGAACGGCTGCTGAATGCTGCTAAAAAATCTGGTGCTGACGATGCCGATGCGATGGCCATACAAGGCCAATCTTTATCAATAAACGTGCGTGGCGGACAGCTTGAGCAAGCCGAACGTGCCGAAGGTATAGATATCGGCCTTCGGGTGCTGATCGGGCAGCGGCAAGCCAGCGTATCTGCCTCGGATATTAACGCGTCAACAATCTCAGAGATGGCAGAGCGCGCGGTGGCGATGGCAAATGAGGCACCGATAGATCCCTATATCGGTCTGGCCGACTCCGACGCACTGGCGCAATCTTGGGATGTCGCGGCGCTTGAACTTTGTGATCCAACGCCGGAACCCTCACCTGACGCTCTTCAAAATGATGCCGAGCAGGCCGAGCAGGCGGCGCTGGGCGCAACCGGCATTTCTCAGGTCGAGTCCGCCTCAGCTGGCTACAGCCACCATGCAATACACCTTGCCACCAGCAATGGCTTTGCCGGCGGCTACGCACGCACTGGCCGTTCGATATCTTGTGTGGCCGTGGCCGGAACCGGCAGCAAAATGGAATCCGACTACGATGCAGACAGCCGAATATTTCAGAGTGATTTGCGCCAGGCTGCCGAAATAGGCCAGCGCGCCGCCGGCCGCAGCTTGGAACGTCTAGGCGCCCGCAAACCCAAAACCGGTGCCTTTCCTGTGTTATTTGACGAGCGCGTCGCGGCCTCGCTGATCGGCCATTTGCTGGCCGCCTCCAATGGCAGCGCCATCGCGCGGGGCGGCTCATGGTTGCGCAACAGCTTGGGCAAGCAGGTCTTGCCCAAAGCCCTGTCAATCATCGAAGACCCACACCGACCGCGCGCATCTGGGTCTCGCCCTTTTGATGGCGAAGGCCTGCCAACGGCCCAGCGCAACATTGTCGAGAACGGAGTGTTGCAGGGCTGGACTTTGGATCTTGCGACAGCGCGTAAACTTGACATGACTTCGACGGCGAACGCGGCCCGCGGCACTGGATCCCCCCCCGGACCTGCCAATTGGAACGCCTCTGTGACCCAGGGCCATCACAGCCGCCAAGACCTGATACGCGACATGGGAACCGGATTGCTGGTCACCTCAATGATTGGCGCAACGATCAACCCCAATACCGGCGATTATTCTCGCGGGGCTGCCGGTTTCTGGGTTGAAAATGGCGAGATTGCCTATCCCGTGAACGAATGCACGATTGCGGGGTCCCTGCCCGAAATGCTGTTAACCCTGATCCCCGCTAATGACGCTCGTTTGCATCTATCGCGCGTTGTTCCATCATGCCTGATCGAAGGGATGACCCTTGCCGGAGAGTGACCTTAGGGTCCTGATTGAGGCAGCGCGTGCAGCGGGGGATGTCGCACGTCGCTTTGACGGCCCCAGCGCAAAGCTGTGGCACAAGCCCGACGACGCCGGGCCAGTGACCGAAGCTGATCTCGCCGTCAATGAGCTGCTACATCAGCGATTGACGCAGGCGCGACCTGACTATGGTTGGCTGTCCGAAGAAACTGAGGACGGCGCGACGCGGCTGCAAACCCAACGGGTGTTTGTCATTGATCCGATCGACGGCACCCGGAGTTTCATCAAAGGCGACGATACATGGGCACATGCGTTGGCGATTGCCGATCGCGGGCAGATCACCGCGGCAGTGGTTTACCTGCCAATGCTGGATAAATTATACAGCGCCGCCCTCGGACAGGGCGCATTCCTGAACGGGCAAGCCATTGCCGCAACGAACAGCCAGAGCCTAGCCAAGGCGCAGGTATTGACCACCCGCACCAATTTAGAACCACAGCACTGGCGTGGAGCCGTGCCGGTATTCCAACGTCACCACCGCCCATCCATCGCCTATCGGCTGGCGCTTGTTGCTGAAGGACGCTTTGAGGCAATGTTCACCTTCCGCAACAGCTGGGAATGGGACATCGCCGCGGGTGCCTTAATCGCCACAGAGGCCGGCGCGACCGTGACCGACAAAAACGGCGCCCCACTGCGCTTTAACAACCCCAAACCACAGTCCCAAGGTGTGATTGCCGCCGGCGCAACCTTGCATCCGCAGATCGTGTCTCATCTGGCCTATACTGTCTGATCCTTCACCGTCCAAACACCCACTTTTCCGACGGGTCACAGCGCGTGCCTGGCCTAAACCCTGCGGCAGGCAGAGCTATGGATCGGGGGGCAAGTCAGTCAGCGGATCCCCGCGAAGGTGACGCAATCTGGCCAAAACGTCCAATCCCATCTGCTTAAAAATCCATAAAATATCAATCGGGACCCAGTTTTCCTGAATCACCCCATTTTCAAGCCGGTAGAAATCCATCACCCGCATCTCGATATGTTTGCCCGTGGCAGGAAGACCCAACCACTCGCCCAGATGCGTGCCCGTTACCGAAGGCCAACCGCCGGTGACGACATAATCACCATCTCCGATGCGCACATAGTGCCCGGCACCCTTGCGATCGGGATAGCCAACCAGAAAAGGTATCTGATGATGCGCCCGAAACCCGGTCATGCCACGGGTCTGACCAATGCCCGAAGGCCCATACCACAGGAAATTATCAGCCCAATATGCGCCATGCTGCATACTGTCGAGCGACTTGCCATCGAACGACCCCAATGCGTTATGCATCGCGATCACCGTATCAAACGCCGTCTGGCCGCCCGAGGGATCGCTGGTGTGCAACCGCACCCCGTCGTTGGTCGCCGGACCCGACCACATACCTTCGGCGCCAAGCGAGGGTGCGATGGGCCAACACCCCGCCTGCCCCATCAGATCCAGCAAATCCAACATCACATAGGACTGGGCAATTTTACCCTCAACCAGATGATGCACCTCACAAACCCGCAAATTCACCACACCATGGGTTGCCGGAATACCGCAAAGATCATTCACAAAACTGCCTTGGTAATGCCCCATCGACGCTACCAAAACCCGTCCTTCAAGATCATCGGGCATGCGCGCATCGGCTTTGCTGTTGCCTGCCACAAAAATCTGGTCGCGGCGCTGCATATCTGGCAAAGCATAGCGCAACTGTGACCAAACCCGGCGGATCGCCTCAAGACCCTGCAGCTGATTGAACGGATGACTGGCCCATAACTGCGCATTCGAATGATAGATCAAAGCCGGATCAGCGCCCTGCGCAACCGCAGTCAATCCGGCATGTAAACTTTGTTTCAAGGAGGTCAAAGACACGGTCATAGAAGCAATCCCAATTTATGCCGCAAGTGCGCGGTGGTCTATTTAAAACTGTAAAGACAAATGCGAATTCAAGTTTTTTGCATAGGTATTCAAAAATCACTTGTCAATCCTGCACCTCAGCGTCTACGATACTACATCGCCGGGGATTACCGGGCCTCAGAGGACTTCTATGGCACAGATTGAACTTATGAATGTCTCCAAGCGCTGGGGCAATTTTATCGGGGTCGACAATTTCAACCTGACGATCGCGGACGAAGAGTTTTTAGTGCTTTTGGGGCCGTCGGGCTGCGGCAAAACCACTATGATGCGGATGATTGCTGGGCTCGAAGAAGCCAGCGAGGGCGACATTGTCATCGACGGCAAAGTGGTCAATGACCTTGAACCGAAAGACCGCGACATCGCCATGGTGTTCCAAAGCTATGGTCTGTATCCCAACATGAACGTCTATGAGAACATTCGCTTTCCTCTAAAAGTGCGCAAGATCGATCACAAAACCCATGACGCACGGGTGCGCAAGGCCGCAGATATGGTAGAACTTGGGGAATTTCTGCACCGCAAACCGGCAGAACTGTCGGGGGGGCAACGTCAGAGGGTGGCTTTGGCGCGTGCCATTGTGCGCGAACCAAACGTGTTTTTAATGGACGAGCCGCTGTCTAATCTGGATGCCAAGCTGCGGGTCTCGACCCGCGCGCAAATCAAAAACCTCAGCCATGAACTTAAGGTTACCACAATCTATGTCACCCATGACCAGATCGAGGCGATGACACTGGCTGACCGGGTTGTGGTGATGAAACAGGGCGTGGTGCAACAGGTCGGCACGCCAACAGATATTTATGACAACCCCGCGAATACCTTTGTGGCCGGCTTTATCGGATCACCGGCAATGAACCTTCTGAAAGGGACCATGAAGGACGGCTGTTTTTCCGGCGACAACGTCGAGATCTCAGGCTTCTCTGCCGCCGACGGGCCCATCACGCTGGGGTTTCGTGCTGAGGATGCTGCGGTATCGCCAAGTGTCGGTTCAATAAATGCCACAGTCTATACGATGGAGCTGCTGGGTGATGCCACGATGATCGCAGTCAAAGCCGGGGGGGCATTGGTCTCGGTCAAAGCTAATAAAGACTATCGCGCCAAGATCGGGGATCAGGTTTCGATCTCGGTGCCACAAGAGATTTGCCATCTGTTTGATCCGTCCACAGGTGCGCGAATAAGGGCCTAGGCCTTCATAATCCGCCCCGATCCGGATGGGGTATAACCCGGGGTTCCGTCACTTTTGACGCCCCCCGACATAACAGGGAGACACGCATGTTTCTGAATAAAATAGCCTTGGCTGGATCGCTTGCCGTTCTGACCTCTACCGCGTCTTACGCGTGCGAAATTTCGGCCCGCGTCAGTATTGTAGGCAATGAATTTCCCGCAATTCAAACCGTTGGAGCCGGAGCGCAGGAATGCGCAGGCGCCGAAGTCAAAACCAACCTGACCGCTGACCACCAGAAAATTAACGTGGCTGGTATGCAGGGCAACCCGGCAGAATACACATCAGCTATCGTTGCCAACTCGTCCATTGTGGCACTGATGAACGAAGACGTCATTCGCCCAATTGATGATCTGGTGGCCAAACACGGTCAACACCTTAAGAGCAACCAGTTGATTACCATCGACGGCAAGGTCATGGCCGTGGCCTTTATGGCGAACGCACAGCATCTGGTCTATCGCGCCGACGTGCTGGAAAAAATTGGTATGGAGCCACCAAAAACTTACGAGGATATGTTGGCTGCAGCACAGAAAATTCGCGAAATGGGTCTGATGCAGAACCCAGTCGGCGGCGCTTATAAGGCTGGTTGGAACCTAGCACAAGAATTCAACAATATGTATATCGGCCATGGCGGAGCCTTCTTCAAAGATGGATCAGCTGAGGTGGCGATTAACAATGCCCAAGGCGTTGCAACACTCAATATGATGAAGGCGCTGTCAGAGTATATGAACCCTGATTTCCTGACCCATGATTCCAATGCCACCAACGCAGAATTCCGCGCCGGTAATGTCGCCATCATGAATATGTGGGGGTCACGCGCAGCCACTCTGGTCGAAGCCGAAGGCGTTGATCAGTCCGTGAAAGACGGGTTTGCGATTGCAGGCCCGATGACCGTTGGCGGCGGCTCTATGCCTGCAACCACCCTGTGGTGGGATGGCTGGACCGTTGCAAAAAACACCTCAGACGCCGAAGCTGAGGCAACCTTTATCGCAATGACCCATGCCATTCGTCCCGAAATGCTTAACGACACAACCTCGACGCAAGCGGTCTGGCTGATCGACGGCTATCAGCCGACACCAGCGGCAATTGGGGTGTTTGCGGCAGCAAATGCAGGATCAACACCCTATCCGATGGTCCCCTATCAAGGCTTGTTGCACAGCGCATTGGGTGCCGAACTGGGCGACTTTATGCAAGGTAAGGAAAGCGCTGAACAGGCCCTTGCCGATATCGAGGCCGCCTATACGGCAGCCGCCAAAGAAAAAGGCTTTCTCTAAACAGCCTATGCCTTATCAGAGAGGGGTCTCCCCTCTCTGATCCATTCGATTGTTGATCGGACCGCCCCGTTGAAACACAAAACATTCTTCTGGTTTTTTGCCCCAACCGGGTTGGCCATGCTGTTGTGCATCGCGCTGCCACTGGTCTCGGTTCTGGTACAATCCGTCCACACACCCCATGATGCAGTTCTCATCGAGACGAAAAACTGCGGCCCATTTGGCTGTAAAATGGCAACTTCGATAGATCAGGACGCCACAGCCGCGCTGCGCGAAAGCCAACCACTGGGTAAATTTGTCGGAGCGGATATTTTTTTGGACCGTGGTCATTTAGCCATTTCCGAAGTTGCAGACACCTGGCGATCCTCTGATGGATGGGTGTCCTTTTTTTCTGGTCTCAGTAACTTGCCGTTTTACCGCGCAATGTCTTTTACCCTGACCTATACGTTTGTGGTAACGCCCCTGCTGATTATTCTCGGGCTGATGATCGCGCTGGCGGTCAATTCCCTCCACCGCCTGCTCAAGGGGGTCGTCATTTTTTTCTCGCTATTGCCAATGATCGTCTCGCCGTTGATCGGCTCGCTGGTGCTGTTCTGGATGATTGATAGCCGCGGTATTCTGGGGTCTGCCCTGCAATGGATGGCCAATGATCCGGATCTGTCACTTAAAGCCTCGACCGGGTTGACCTGGGTGATGTTGATTGTCTATGGCGTCTGGCACGCAGCGCCCTTTGCCTTTGTCGTGTTTTACGCGGGCCTGCAGACCCTGCCGAAAGACCAGTTGGAAAGCGCTATGATCGATGGCGCCACCCGGGGCCAGCAAGTGCGCTATGTGGTGATCCCACATCTGATGCCTTTGGTAACCTTTGTGGCGCTGATCCAGCTGATGGATAATTTCCGCGTCTTCGAGCCGATCGTCGGGTTTAATGCCGAGGCGCATGCAACGTCTTTGTCATGGTTCATCTTTAATGATCTGGGGGGCGAAACACGCTTGTTCTCTTCGGCCGCCGCCTCGTCGGTTTTGACAATCATCGGCGTGGCCATCCTGCTCTCGCCGGTACTTTTGCGCACCTGGCGCGACTTTAGAGGAAAGGCGTGACCCGTGGCGGCAGCATCTGAAAAACGCTCAGTTGGATTGCGCCTGTTTCTAAACAGCTTTGTTGTTGTTTGGCTGATCATCGCCGCATTTCCGTTTTTGTGGACGCTCTGGGGATCTTTTAAGGTTGAGCTGGATTTCTTTTCCATCGCCGACTGGACCAACGCGTTGACAGGTCACAGAACACAAGAAGTCTACAACAGTCCTTTCACCGGCACCGGCTATCACGGGGCTTGGGTCCAAGAGGAGTTTTGGCGCGCCGTTATCAATACCACAATCGTCTGTTTCTGCGTGGTTTGTACATCACTTACAATCGGCACTTTGGGCGGATATGCGCTGTCGCGGTCGGGCTATCGATATACGTTCTGGCTGTTGATCACAGCGTTGATTTTTCGTGCCATACCGCCAATCACCTTGGTATCTGGCTATATGCTTCCACTGTTTGAATGGAACTTATGGGGTATTCTGCCCACCTCGATTGTGGTTCTGGTGGCGATCAATCAACCGTTTACGCTGTGGATGCTACACTCGTTTTTTCAAAACATCCCCAAAGATTTGGACGAGTCGGCCAAAGTCGATGGCTGCACCCAGTTTGAAGCCTTCCGCTTTGTAATTATCCCGGTGATGTGGCCGGGCGTCATCACCACCGGACTGTTCAGCTTTCTGCTTGCCTATAATGATTTTGCCGTCACCTCGATGCTGCTTGCGGAAGAAAACCGCACAATGATTCCAGAAATCGCCGCTTTTCTTGGCACCACCTATACCGAAGGTAACGTGATGTTTGCCGTGTCTGCTGTGGTCTCTGCGACGGCACCACTGTTTGTTCTGGTTCTGCTGTTCCAACGTCAGATTGTCTCTGGGCTGACTGCTGGAGCCGTGAAAGGATAAATGTGATGAAAGGCTCCCGCCCTGAACAAGCCGTTCTGACCCGCGACACCGATCTGTCCAAGACAGAGGCGACCCGCCGTGTGATTGAAGGTATGGTCGACGGACTCAACGATCACCGGATCGACGATATCGGCACGTTTTTTAAGGATAGCTTTCGGTGGATGGGCAATCAGGGCTGCGGCACCAAAACCGGTTTAAAAGAGTTCCAGGACAATTGGCAACGGCCGTTTCAGGCCGCGTTTTCCGATAAGGTCTGCATCGACGAAGCCCGGCTCTATATGGGCGAATGGGCAGCAGCATTTGGCCGCCAAGAGGCCACCCACAGCGGTGCGTTTCTGGGCATCCCCGCGACTGGCAAGCGGGTCGAAATCCGCTACATGGACTTCTGGAAAGTCGTTGATGGCAAGATTGTCGACAATTGGGTGAATGTTGATTTTGCCCATGTCGCCGCCCAATTGGGCGTCGATCTGTTTGATGGGCAGGGCTGGGAAGCATATGACAAAGGCCTCAAGCCCGCGCCTCGACCTGATAAGAAAGAGAGCTAAGACATGAGCATTACCTATCTCAAGCGCGGCAAACCCGACGTGGAACGGGCGGAAGATGACGCCAAAACCCGTCAGGTCGTCGAGGCCACACTGGCCGATGTCGCCGCGAATGGCGACGCCGCCGTGCGCGCCCTGTCAGAAAAGTTTGATGGCTATTCCCCAACCACATTTCGCCTGACAGAGGCCGAGATTGCCGATCTGATCGCCCAGCTGACGCCCCGCGAACTGGCCGACATCAAATTTGCTCAGGAACAAGTCCGCAACTTCGCCCAAGCCCAGCGCGATTCGATGCTGGATATCGAGGTGGAGACACTGCCCGGTGTGATATTGGGTCATAAGAACATCCCGGTGCAATCTGTTGGTTGCTATGTACCGGGCGGCAAATTTCCTATGGTGGCATCGGCGCATATGTCGGTGGCCACTGCTAGCGTGGCTGGTGTTCCGCGGATTATCGCCAGCACCCCACCCTTTCAAGGAAAGCCNAACCCGGGCGTGATCGCGGCGATGCATTTNGGAGGGGCGCATGAGATCTATGTGCTGGGTGGCATTCAAGGTGTGGCCGCAATGGCACTGGGCACCGAAACAATTGANNCGGTGCATATGTTGGTAGGTCCCGGCAATGCTTTCGTTGCCGAAGCCAAACGCCAGCTCTTCGGCCGTGTCGGCATTGATCTGTTCGCAGGTCCGACCGAAACGATGATCATTGCCGATGAGACCGTCGATGCCGAGCTCTGCGCCACCGATCTATTGGGGCAGGCCGAACATGGGTATAATTCNCCTGCGGTACTGGTCACCAACAGTGCCAAGCTGGCCCATGAAACTCTGGCTGAAATTGATCGTATTCTCGACATACTGCCCACAGCCGAGACCGCCCGCGCCAGTTGGCGGGATTANGGTGAGGTGATCGTCTGTGACAGCTATGATGAAATGCGCACTGTGGCCGATGATATCGCCTCTGAACATGTGCAGGTGATGACCGACCGTGATGATTGGTTTCTTGAACACATGACCTGCTATGGAGCGCTGTTTCTTGGGGCCCGCACCAATGTCGCNAATGGCGACAAGGTCATCGGCACCAACCACACATTGCCCACCAAAAAGGCCGGCCGCTATACCGGGGGGCTTTGGGTTGGCAAGTTTCTAAAAACCCACAGCTATCAAAAGATCACCACAGATGAGGCAGCCGCCAGCATCGGTGCCTATGGATCGCGCCTTTGCATGCTTGAGGGCTTTGTCGGCCATGCTGAACAATGCAACATCAGGGTGCGGCGCTATGGCGGGCAAAATATTCCCTATGGTGCAGCCGCCCCACATCTNGACGATATAGCGGAAGGCTGAGTTTAGGGTGGACACACAGGCAAACAAAGAACAGATATTGGCGTTCTGGAGCGCCCTAGATGCGGCTAAGTCCGATGATATCGCCNCGGTATGCCGCGCGCATCTGGCGCCCGACTTTATCTGGCGAGGTCCTGCCCCGCTGTCGCTAAAAACCGGTCCTAAAGCAGTTGCCGACAGCTTTTGGCACCCCCTTAAACAGGCGATTCCAGACCTGAAGCGNGAAATCCATATGATCTTTGGCGGCCAATCCTCGGGGCGGGTTGATGGTGGGCCAGACGGTGAAAACTGGGTCTGTGGTACTGGATATCTGACCGGACAGGCCCGTGGTGAATTTCTCGACATACCGGCAACACAGCGACGCTTGCANCTGCGCTGGGGCGCATTTTACAAGCTGCGGCAAGGCCAGATCGTCGAAAGCCAGATGCTGATTGATTTTGTTGACTGGTTTGAGCAGATCGGGCTGCCGGTCCTGCCAAAATCACGCGGCACCTCGCATGTCTATCCGCCACCAACCGCCTTTGACGGGGTNATCGCTCATCCGCAGGACCCAGTTCAAACTGCCGAGACGCTGCAATTGGGCCGCCAGCTTCTTTATGGTGGTCTGAACCGGTATGATGCCACAGGGCTNTCCAGCATGGGCATGGCAGGTTTTTTTCACCCCAATATCAAATGGTATGGGCCCGGCGGAATTGGCGCCTGCTTTAGTCTNNCCGAGTTTGAGACGCTGCATCAACAGCCATGGCTCGCGGCTTTTCCAGACCGAAAGGTACAGGACTTAGATGCACTCATCGCCGAGGGCAGTCTGCTCGGAGCGGCGGGCGTCGCAGGCGTACGCGCCACCCATTCAGGCGCTTATCTCACCGCGCCGGCCAGCGGCAAGCCAGTTCAGATCAGCGGCTTGGATTTTTGGCTGCGACACAAAGATAAATTCACCGAAAACTGGGTTTTTGTCGATATGATTGATCTGTTCGCCCAAATGGGACAGGATTTGTTCACCCGATTGCACAGCCGCACGCAAACTGGCTTAGGGCCCGCGCAATGACCCCACAAACCGCCAGTCTTGCACAGCAGAACAAAGCCCGCCTCGCGCCGTTACGGGCGGCGATGTATGATTTTTCCCAAGCGGGTGTGCGCGCCGCGTTGAGGGCAATCAGCAGCCCCGACGCCGTGTTTCATGCCTGCCACCCATTTGGTGACCTGCGCGGNNCAGAGGCGTTTTATAACACGCTGTATGGGCCGCTGTTTGCCGCAGTGCCCGATTTGGAGCGACGCGATTATATTGTGACCGCAGGGGCCACCGCCGAGGGAGCCAGTTGGGTGGGCTGCGCCGGATATTACACGGGCCGTTTCACCGCCCCATGGCTGGATATCCCCCCCACCGGCCATGTTATGCATATGCGCTTTCACGAGTTTTACCGCTTTGAGGGCGGCCAATTGGTCGAAATGCACTGTCTATGGGACCTGCCNGAGNTGATGATGCAGGCCAACGCCTGGCCACTTTCGTCCTCCTTGGGACGCGAGTGGCACGTTCCCGGCCCGGCCACGCAAGACGGGCTGATAACAGGCCTCTATGACGANGCGACCAGCCGTGCCAGCTGTGATCTGGTGATGCAGGCACTGGTTTTCATGAAAAAATATCCCGTGCAGGGCGGNCCTGAAGTCATGGANATGCCACGCTTTTGGCATCCCAATTTTAACTGGTACGGGCCGGCCGGTATCGGCAGCGCGCGCGGGATAAAAGGGTTTCGCGATTGGCATCAAATTCCGTTTATCGCCGCCATGCCGGATCGGGGCCTTTACCCAAAGGAGACCTCGGCACATTTTTTCGCCGAAGGACCCTATGTTGCGGTGACGGGTTGGCCAAATATGGCGCAGACAATCAGCCAGGCAGGTTGGCTGGGAATTGCACCTGGGAACACCAAGATTACCCTGCGCAGTCTGGATTTCTGGCGCGTCGAGGCCGGAAAAATTCGTGAAAACTGGGTTTTGGTGGACCTGTTGCACGTCTATGATCAAATTGGCGTCGATACGCTTGCCAGAATGCGGGAATTTAATAAATCCCGGNCAGGGTTTGATCCTGACACCGGTCAGGCNTTGTGATGCCGGACATCACATCACAAACCNAAGAGCCTGTTAAGACTGGCGCATGCAACCAAAGGGTCTTGCGATGAAAGGTGACAAAGTAACCTCTACCCAAGTAGCAGAGCGCGCCGGCGTCTCACAAGCGGCNGTCAGCCGAGTTTTTACCCCCGGGGCCTCGGCCTCGTTAAAAATAACCGATAAAGTACGCAGGGCCGCAACCGAGTTGGGCTATCGGCCAAATGTTCTGGCGCGCTCTCTAATCACTGGCAANAGCCACATTATCGGACTGGTTGTGGCCTATCTGGAAAACCAATTCTATCCCGAAGCGATTGAAAAACTCTCAAAAACGCTGCAAATACATGGCTATCATGTTTTGGTTTTTATGGCCTCGAACGACGAAAAGGCCAATCAAAGCGTAATCGACGAATTGCTCGACTATCAGGTTGACGGCATCATCACAGCCTCGGTTAGCATGTCGAACGCGCTGACCGCGCGCTGCGAGGCGGCGGGTATTCCGATCATTCTCTTCAACCGGCTTCAGGATGACGCGCGGCTCTCGGGCGTCAGTTCAGATAATTTTCGCGGTGGCTATAAACTGGCCGAATTTTTGATCCNGNCTGGGCACCAGCGGATCGCGCATATCGCCGGATGGAAAGGGGCCTCGACCCAACGTGATCGAGAGGCAGGATTTATGAGCGGTCTGGCGGCACATAATATGGCACTTTTTGACAGAACGGAGGGTAATTTCCATTACGAGCAAGCCCAACAGGCCGCGCGGGATTTGTTTGCCAAACAAGACCAGCCCGATGCNGTATTTGTCGCCAATGATCACATGGCGTTTGCGGCGATNGATGTGGTGCGGTTTGAACTTGGATTGCGCATTCCTGAAGATGTCTCATTTGTCGGCTATGATGACGTCGCNCTGGCCGCATGGCCCAGCTATGACCTGACCACCGTACGCCAGCCNGCCAACCGTATGGTCACTGAGACGGTCCAGATGCTTCTGGCCCGGATCGACAACCCCGACGCCGAACCCCGACGCGTCTCAATCGACGGGCCGCTGATTATCCGCGGCTCTGCCAAGCAGCCAGAGGGAGCATAAAATGCAGGGATTTGACCCCAAGTTCAAAGATTTTCCTGACTATATCATCGGCATCACCAAAGAAATTTGGGAAGACCGCGGCCTTGCCACGCTGCACGAATACTATGCCAAGGATATCGTCGTGCGGATGCCCAGCGGGGTCTCAACCGGCAATCAGGGCGTGATCGGCGCAACGATGGCAACTCTGGCTGAATTTCCCGATCGCAAACTGCTNGGCGAAGATGTGATCTGGTCCGGAACCCCCGAGACCGGCATGCTGAGTTCGCACCGCATCCTATCCACGGCAACCCACCTTGGTGATGGCGGCTTTGGCGCGGCCACCGGCAAGCCTCTGGTTTACCGGATCATTGCCGACTGCCACGCCCGCAATAACGCGATTGATGATGAATGGCTGGTACGCGACCAAGGCGCGATCGTGCGACAAATGGGATGGGATGCAAAAGCCTATGCAGCAGANCTGATTGCCCGCGAGGGNGGCCCTGCGGCCGCCNNNAAACCNCTGTGNCCCGAAANCGATATCGAGGGGCCCTATAAGGGTCGGGGCAACGACAATAAATGGGGCGCGAAATACGCTGCCATCCTGCAACAAATTATGACGGCNGATCTGTCGGTTATTCCCANCGAATATGATCGGGCAGTGCAGTGCGAATACCCAGGCGGGATNACCGCCTATGGACCGGATGCGGCCGACCGGTTTTGGATGGCGCTGCGCGCCGCGNTGCCCAATGCTACCTTTCAAATTGATCACCAGATTGGCCGTGAAGATGCCATGATGCCCCCCCGTGCCGCGCTGCGTTGGAGCCTGAGCGGCACCCATGATGGCTGGGGAATGTTTGGTCCCCCCACTGGGGCAAAAATTTACCTTCTGGGCATATGCCACGCCGAGTTCGGGCCTCGGGGTCTGCGGCGCGAATACGCCCTATTCGATGAAACCTCGGTGTGGAAGCAGATTTTGCTGCACACCGGATGACGCAATCGTCATAAAGGCCCGCGCGGCGGCGCGCGACTAAGAGAGAGACCGCAATGAACAATCACGAGACACATCACAGGAGCGCAGGCCATGTCTGAAATCGCCACCACCCATGTCGGGTCTTTGCCACGCACGCAGGACGTCGTCGACTTTATTTTTGCCCGCGAACGTGAGGAATCGTTTGATCCGGCTGATTTTGACCAGACAATGCGCGCAGCCGTCGCCAGAACCGTGGCCAAACAGGTGGCGGCTGGCATTGATATCGTCAGCGACGGCGAAACGTCTAAAATATCCTATGCGACCTATGTGAAAGACCGCTATACGGGCTTTTCCGGCGACAGTCCGCGCAATGCCCCCGCCGATTTAAAAATGTTCCCCGGCTTTTTGCAGCGGCTGGCCGACGATGGCGGCACACCGCAATACGCCCGCCCGATGTGCACCGGAGACGTACGCTCCAAAGGGCAGGGAGAATTGGGAAAGGACATTGCCAACCTGCAGGCGGCGATGGCGCAACACGGCGCCAAACGTGGCTTTATGAACGCCGCCTCGCCGGGAGTGATCTCGCTTTTTTTGCAAAATGATTTCTATAACACACGCGACGAATATCTGGCGGCGCTGGCCGATGCGATGCGCGATGAATATGAGGCCATTGTCGACGCTGGCCTTGATCTGCAACTCGATTGCCCCGATCTGGCATTATCGCGTCACATGCTTTTTACCGATCTCAGCGACGCAGAATTTGTCAAAATTGCCGACAGCCACGTCGAGGCACTGAACCACGCATTAGAAAATATTCCCGCCGAAAAAGTCAGGCTACATATCTGCTGGGGCAACTATGAGGGGCCGCACTGCTGCGATATTCCAATGGACACCATGTTTTCGACCCTGATGCGCGCCAAACCAAGCTATGTGTTGTTTGAAACATCGAACCCGCGCCATGGACATGAATGGACCACATTCCGCGACCGCAAGGCCGAAATACCAGATACGAAAATACTGGTGCCCGGGGTGGTGGACACGACGACAAATTTCGTCGAGCATCCAGAACTGGTGGCGCAGCGGATCGAGCGCTTTGTCGATATTGTTGGAACGGAGCGGGTGATTGCCGGATCGGATTGCGGATTTGGGACATTTGCCGGCTTTGGCGCCGTTGATCCCGATATCGCATATGCCAAATTAGGCGCACTTTCAGAAGGCGCCGCACTGGTCAACAACCGCCTGTGACAGATCACCCGTTTTACACTGTTTGCGCTTTGGAGTAGTNTCACATGTAATCGGGCAGATACCCGCGCCCATCCGTCCNGTGTTTCAAAGGCTTATCAGCATGGTGTCATCCGGAAACTTATGGCGTGAAACAGCCCAAAATAGCACAAACCCGCAGAGACTTGAGCAGGATGTCAGCTGTGAAGTGGCTGTCATTGGTGCTGGGTTTACCGGGCTTTCGGCAGCATTGCATCTGGCACAGGCGGGGGTGGACGTAACTCTGATAGAGGCAGAGACGATCGGTCATGGNGGCTCGGGTCGAAATGTGGGTTTGGTGAACGCCGGTTTGTGGAAACCGCCGGATCAAGTGCTTGCAACCCTTGGGCAAGCGCACGGTGAACGNATGAACACCATGCTNTCCCAAGGCCCTGCAGTGGTTTTTGAGCTGATTGAACGGCATCAAATCACCTGTGAAGCCACCCGGAACGGCACTCTGCATTGTGCTCATAATGCCCGTGGCTGGCGCGATCTGCAAAACCGGTATCGCCAACAGGTGGCGCGGGGNGCACCTGTGATGCTTTTGTCGGCAGAGCAAGCGGCGCAAAGGACCGGCTCAACACGGTTTCACGGCGCCTTATGGGATGGACGTGCCGGAACCATCCAACCTTTGTCTTTTGCCACAGGTCTGGCAGGGGCCGCCCGCGCTGCGGGGGCAAACCTCTATGAACACTCAGCCGCAGAATCAGTNCAGTTTCACGACGGCCACTGGAAAATTCAAACACTGGCNGGTGAGATCAGGTCGCGCAGACTTATTCAGGCCACAAACGCCTATGGCGCCGGGGGTCTGGCTCAAANTGCCTATATNCCGGTGCATTACTTTCAACTGGCGACGGACCCGCTGCCCGATGATCTACGCGCGGCTATTCTTCCCGGTGGCGAAGGCTGTTGGGATACAGCACAGATCATGTCGTCATTTCGTCTCGACAAATTTGGGCGTCTGATCATCGGCGCGATTGGCAATCTGGACGGATTTGGGGCAGGTAGTCACCGCCACTGGGCACGGCGCAAACTCGCCCGTCTCTATCCTCAGCTTGCGGGTGTTGATATGCCACACAGTTGGACCGGACAGATTGCCATGACCGAAGATTACTTACCAAAAGTGGTTGATATCGGCCCAAAGGCAATCTCAATCTATGGCTTTAGCGGCCGCGGAATTGGCCCGGGCACGCTGTTTGGGAAATGCGCCGTCGACTGGGTGATAAAAGACGATGANAGCGCGTTTCCGGTGCCGATCACCCCGGCGACCCACGCGCGGTTTCGCACCGCAAAAGCNCTGTATTTTGAAGCGGGTGCCAGTCTGACGCATCTGTTGAACAGCCGTATCCCCTAGAACAGTTTGGATTTTATGGCTTGTTAATTTTTCGGTTTTGGAAATCTGAAACCTAGACCATCACTTTAAGGGGGGTCTGTCCNGTCACATCAAAAACCCGCTTATACCGCGCAATCTCATCGTCAGGCCCTACAGCTTTGTTGGGGTTGTCGGACAATTTAACCGTGGGATTGCCATTGGCGGAAACTGCCTTGCAGACCAGCGAAAATGCATCCAGTCCTCGATCTGGTACGAGACCCCGAAAGTCATTGGTCAGATTGGTCCCCCAACCGAAGGAAACTTTCACCCGGCTTGCAAATCTGCGCTGCAATGACAGCATTTCAGCCACATCCAGACCATCGGAAAAGATCACCAGTTTGTCACGGGGGTCTTGGCCCTTGGATACCCACCAGTTGATGGCNGTCTCTGCACCCTGTGCGGGGTCNCCACTGTCAATGCGAATGCCTGTCCAAGTGGCTAGCCAGTCGGGTGCGTTGTTCAAAAATCCTTCGGTGCCATAGGTGTCCGGCAGGATGATACGCAGATTGCCATCATGCTCTTCCTGCCAGTCGGCCAAGACATCATAGGGCGCGCGCGCCAAAGCCACATCATCAACCGCAAGCGCCGAATATACCATCGGCAGTTCATGGGCATTGGTACCGATCGCCTCGATATCTCGGTGGCGGGCGATGGCGCAATTGGACGTGCCGACAAATTTATCGCCCAANCCCTCAAGCATCGCCTGAACACACCAATCCTGCCAAAGATAGGAATGACGGCGTCTCGTGCCAAAATCAGCAATCCGCAGGTCATCNACATANCGCATCGCTTCGATTTTCTGCCACAGCTTGGTCATTGCGCGGGCATAGAGCACCTGCAACTCGAACCGGCCCATATGTTTTAAAACCGCCCGACCGCGCAGTTCCATCAACACCGCCAGCGCCGGAATTTCCCACATCATTACNTCGGGCCAACTGCCCTCAAAGCTCAACTCATACTGGCCATCACGCTTNTCAAGNTGATAATCGGGCAAGCGCATGCCCTCAAACCATTCCATAAAATCAGGGCGGAACATCTGGCGTTTGCCATAAAATGTATTGCCGCGCAGCCATGTGCTTTCGCCACGGGTCAATTGCATGCTGCGAATATGATCAAGCTGTTCGCGTAACTCACCCTCGTCAACCAAATCAGCCAGCCGCACCTCNGACGAGCGATTGATCAGCGAGAACGCCACCCGCGTATCGCGCCTGTTGCGGAAAACCGATTGGCACATCAGCAACTTATAAAAATCGGTATCGATCAATGACCGCACAATCGGGTCAATTTTCCATTTATGATTCCAGACCCGGGTGGCGATATCAACCATGTTTCAACCCTCTAACACTACTCCGGCCGAGCGCATGGTCTGGCGTGCTGCGACCAATGACCCGCCCATATCTATGGCGCGACAGGCTGGCAGGAGAACACGCACGTGATATCCGAGCTTGGCTGCATCTACCGCTGAATACGCCACGCAAAAGTCAGTCGCAAGGCCCACCATGACCAATTCAGAAATCCCNCGGGTTTTGAGATAGCCGTCCAATCCTGTCGGAGTGGTCCGGTCATTTTCAAAAAACGCCGAATAACTGTCGATATGTGGCCGAAATCCTTTCCGAATGATCATATCCGCCCGGTCCGTGTTAAGATCAGGATGAAACGCTGCTCCGGGGCTGCCTTGAACACAATGATCAGGCCATAGAACTTGCGGCCCATACGGCATTTCGATCAGCTCCATCGGGACCTTATGTTCATGGCTGCTGGCAAAAGAACTGTGGCCTGCGGGATGCCAGTCCTGCGTTAAGATGACCGTCTGAGACTGCGTCATTAAATCNTTGACCGGCGCAACAATATCATCGCCCCCCTGCACAGCGAGGGCACCACCGGGGCAGAAATCAACTTGCACGTCGATCACGATCAGCGCTGTTTGTGACATTTTGAGCCTCTCTAAAAGCCTTGTTTGCGGCGATCCTGCCGTGTTTAGCCTATTGGTGCAAGCGCNCTTTTTTTGCAAATGAGCCGATAGTTTTTTCAAAGACTTGCCCATAAGCGGCGTTCATCGTATGGCCCTGTACATGTTTACCGTGGCAGCTCTTTATCATTTTACCCGTTTTGATCAGCCGCAGACGCTCAAAGGTCCGCTGCAGNATAAGTGCAACGCTCTGGGTCTGACCGGATCGCTTTTACTGGCCCCTGAGGGGATCAATGGCACCATTGCCGGCAACCAAGAGAATATAATCGCCGCGCTAGACTATTTACGAGCTCTGCCTGGNTGCAGCGATCTTGAGTATAAGCTGAGCCATGCCAGCACCCCGCCGTTTCCCCGTATGAAGGTTAAGCTGAAAAAAGAAATCGTGACCATGGGTCAGCCGGATGTCGANCCAAAGGCGCGGGTTGGCCATTACGTGGAGGCANGGGATTGGAACGCATTGATTAATTCTCCGGATGTGGCNGTGATTGANACCCGCAACGATTATGAGGTGGGGATTGGCAGTTTTGCCGGCGCAATCAACCCAGACACCGAATCGTTTCGTGATTTCCCCGCTTGGTGGGAGGAAAATAAAGCCCGCTTTCACAACAAAAAGGTNGCGATGTTCTGCACCGGAGGCATCCGCTGTGAAAAATCCACCAATTACCTGCTGGGTCAGGGCGTTGAGGAAGTGTTCCANCTAAAGGGCGGCATTTTAAAATACCTAGAAGANGTGCCGGCTNNCGACAGTACCTGGCAGGGCGCGTGTTTTGTATTTGACGCCAGGGTCTCGGTTGAACACGGGTTGACTGAAGGCCCGCATCAGCTGTGCTATGCCTGTCGTCGTCCGATCCTGCCCGAAGACCGCGACNGCAGAGAATACGAGCACGGAGTTTCGTGTCACCAATGCATGGAACAGACGTCNGAATCTGATAAAAACAGGTTTCGTGAACGGCAGAAACAAATCCTGTTATCGCGCGCACGTGGTGAGACACATATGACTGGTTTCGATGGCTCATAACCGCCGATAAGCCGTTTTAACGAAAAGGGCGCGTATCCATTGTTGTTGACGGTCATCGGACACAGCCCCAAAATTGACTGTGAGCCCGCCCGGGTCTGGGGTTGCCCCACCCCGGCGATCCGGGTGTACCGGCGCGACGCGNAAAAAGCCCAAGGATCCTGTTCANTAGTGGTAAAATCGACAGCAAAGAGGCTGGAAAATTTGGACTGGTACTGAAATCTGTTCCTGATAACACGCTGAACGCTGAAGTTGAGACAATGACNGAACAGATGTCGCGGGCCCCNATTAACCAACTCAGGCTCTTAAAAAATTTACAAAANGGTAGGGATGGCCTTTAGAAAGGCCGNTGAACTGTGGTAAGATACANCATTCGTGGCAGTAAAAAATACTTGGTTAAAAAATGGCAAAAATACTCAGCCCCTGTATCGACATCTGCAAATTCAAGCGCGAGGGGCATTGNATCGGCTGTTCGATGACCAAAGCACAGAAATCAACGTTTAAGGCGTTGAAGAAGAAAAAGCAGCGCGCCGAATTTATCAACACTCTGCTTGAGCAACAAAACCGTTTGGGCGGGTATGAGGCGTGGCCCCAAGCTTATCGCCGCCGATGCCTCAAAAAAGGCAGCAAGGATTTATTGGATCAAATGTCCGGGGTCACATCACCCTAGGTGGCTGCGCAAAAACCAAGCAAACTTTTCATGCTTATGGCCGCGAGAAATACACAGATCTTCAGTGAGCGTGTCACCATGATTGGCCGCGGTTTGCGCACAGCCTGCCAGGGTATCTGATAATGTTTCCTGCGCGGCACACATCATTTTGATCATTTCTTTATCGCTCGCATGGCCACTATGTTCATCAACTTTTGACCGCTTTAACATGCCCGCCAACGTGCCATCTGCATGGGCATTCAACGCTTTGATCCGCTCGGCAAGATCATCCTGCCCAATAAAATGATCTTCATAGATATCTTGAAATAATGCATGCAGGGGCGCAAAGGCCATGCCAGTCACATTCCAATGAAAATTCTGGGCCAACATTGTTGTGACAACGGTTTCTGCCACCGACTGATTGAGCGCATTTACTATTTCTGTCCTTGCATCGGTCGCCAATGCAGCTGCTGTCTGATTCATGAGGGTAATCCCAAGGTTTGTTACTATAATGATGGCTGGCTTGACATCAGCTGAGAGCNAAAAGGCTCATGCGATTGGTCTGGCTTGCTGCTATAGTCACAACATACACAAGTTTAAACCAATGCCAAGAACTTTTTAGAATCATTCTAAGTCTGATAAAATGACTCAGACATTGAGTGGATCAAAAAGGCCAAATTGCGCTGAGCAATATGCGGCACGCGTGACCGGATGAGAAACTCAAAACTGTTGAAATCTGCCCCCGCAGAACTTTGAATAAGCCGCATCAGCCACGCCTCATCAAAGGAAACTTCGCGAACCCCAGGTGCATAAAAAACCGGCTTTTTCCCAAGAGCTTGGCACAGGCATTTCACAAGCGTTTCGGCATAGGCGCGCTGCGCCACGGTTTTATCATGCGTCAGCACCGCACAGGCCTGATATAGATCTGCGCGCGCCGCAGACCGACATTCCAAAGCAACCAGGCGCAAGTGGTTCAGCGCCGTCATCGCCGTATCGTTCAATTCCGGTCGGGAAGACCAAGCCGAGGTATCATCCGCGTAAAGCCCAACTGGACGCATACTAAGCACTCCATTGATTGGCGACAGTTCAAAACGTGATGAGATCCTGTCACCGTCTATACCTGACAAATATGCTATGTTAAGCTGCAGCGCAATATCTGATCAAAAACTCTGGTGATTGTGACGTTTGGAAATTGACAAATTTTCATATGTGGCCGTCTCCGCTCTTTGAATTATACACCAATACATCTAAAATCCTTTNAATATTTCCAAGTTAAGTCATATAAAAACAATAGGTTGCACTCTATGCTCACAAGCTATTTGATTTATACAAAAGACACTGCGGCAATGGCTGCATTTTATCATCAAAACTTTGGATTTACCGCCCTGCAAGAACAAGGCGACCGAATCGTTGAATTACTACCCTCTGACAGCGGCCCCAGTATCATGCTGCATCCGTTGGCCCACNGTCGAAAAGANGGCCAAACTCTGGTCAAGTTGATCTTTGGCGTGCGCGATGTCGCNNGCTTCTGCACCCGGGCGCGTCAAAACAATTTGGTATTTGGACCCGTTCACAAGGCCAATGGTTATGAGTTTGCAAACGCCAAAGACCCGGATGGGCATCCGATACAAGTCTCATCGCGCATCTATCGCAAAGGCGCCCAACGCAACCGCCCCAGTCCTTAATCAGACAAGTAATCTGGTNATGGATTACNCACTTATCGAAACAGTTTTCTGTGCTGTGGTTCCCGTTCGTTCCACAATGGTGCAAAACTGTTACCAGGATACCTAGCTGCATTTTTATGCAAGTGTGTCGCATTTCATAGTCTGTGTGACCGATCTTCCTATGTCCCTTTCAAAACAAACCACAGTATCAAAGGGCAGNAAAATGAGGTGAATATGCGCTATTCCGGGTTCAAAGTGATCAAGGAAGCCTTGACAGGGCACAAGGGTTGGANGCCAGCATGGCGGGACCCAGAGCCACAAAGTGCCTATGATATTGTTATCATCGGCGGTGGCGGGCACGGCCTTGCAACGGCCTATTATCTGGCCAAAAAATATGGCGAGAAAAAGATCGCGGTCCTTGAGAAAGGGTGGATCGGCGGGGGTAACGTAGGGCGCAATACCACGATCATCCGCTCGAACTATCTGTTGGACGGCAATGAGCCGTTCTATGAAATGTCGCTTAAACTGTGGGAGGGTTTGGAGCAGGATTTCAATTATAACGCAATGATCAGCCAGCGCGGCATTCTGAACCTCATCCACAGCGATGCCCAGCGCGACGCCTTTACGCGCCGAGGCAATGCCATGATCCTCAACGGCGCGGATGCCGTTATGCTCAGTACCGAACAGATCAAAGCCGAATATCCGTTTCTAAACGTCAATAATGCGCGGTTTCCGATCAAAGGTGGTCTGGCACAACGGCGAGGTGGCACAGTGCGACACGACGCGGTGGCCTGGGGCTATGCCCGCGGGGCCGATAGCCGCGGTGTTGATATCATCCAAAACTGCGAGGTTACCGGTTTTCGCATTGAGCACGGCGTCTGCGTCGGGGTCGAAACCTCACGCGGCTTTATCGGTGCGAAAAAAGTGGGCGCCGCGGTGGCGGGGTCATCGGGCCGGTTGATGGCCAAGGCAGGCATGCGCCTGCCGATTGAAAGCCATGTGCTGCAGGCTTTTGTCTCCGAAGGTCTCAAACCGTTATTACCCGGAGTGATCACATTCGGGGCTGGGCATTTCTATTGCAGCCAGTCCGACAAGGGCGGTCTGGTTTTTGGTGGCGATATCGACGGCTATAATTCCTATGCACAGCGCGGCAATCTACCCGTTGTCGAAGATGTCTGCGAAGGCGGCATGGCCATCCTGCCGGCCATCGGGCGCGCGCGTCTGCTGCGGATGTGGGGCGGCATTATGGATATGTCGATGGATGGCTCGCCGATCATCGACCAAACCCATATTGGTGGGCTCTATTTCAACGGTGGTTGGTGCTATGGCGGCTTTAAAGCGACCCCGGCCTCCGGATTATGCTTTGCCCACCTTCTGGCAACAGACACCCCCCACCAAGTTGCCACCGCCTATCGATTCGACCGCTTTCAACGCGGCTATATGATTGACGAAAAAGGCATGGGCGCACAGCCCAATCTGCATTAAGGACTGCCCGATATGATTATAAATCACCCGCTTTTGGGGCCAAGAGATGCGCAGGAATTTACCTATCTTGGCGACGCTTCGCTGATCGACAGACCCGATTGGCAAGCCGACGACGCCGCCGAGCAGTTCTATAACTATCAATATTTGCGCAATAATCCCGCCGGCGAACACCGCGAACTTTGGTTTCACGAAGGCGGTGACCGCAGCTGGTTGGTTGTCACCCGCAACACGGTAACCCATGAAATTTCAAACGTTGAATTGGCCCGCGATGTGGCCCGCATGCAAGGGCGCAGCAAATGACGCAGATAAACCGCCTCGCCGGAGGACAGGTCGACCAGACTAAAACCCTCAATTTCCACTTCGATGGTGCGGCCTATCGCGGTCACCCCGGCGACACACTCGCCTCGGCGCTATTGGCCAACGGTGTGCGGTTGATGGGGCGTTCGTTCAAATACCACCGCCCGCGTGGTGTTTTGAGCGCCGGCTCAGAAGAACCCAACGCGCTGGTCGAATTGCGCGGCGGCAACCGGCAAGAACCCAACACCCGCGCCACAACGGTAGAATTGTTCGACGGTTTGACGGCCCAAAGCCAGAACCGCTGGCCGTCGCTGACGTTTGACGCAATGGAGATCAACGATAAATTCTCGAATTTCCTTACTGCGGGTTTTTATTATAAAACCTTTATGTGGCCCGCAGCGTTTTGGGAAAAGGTATACGAGCCGATCATACGCAAAGCCGCCGGATTGGGGTCATTGTCGCAACAAGATGATCCCGATTGCTATGACAAAGGGTTTCTGCACTGCGATTTATTGATCATCGGCGCCGGACCCGCAGGTCTTGCGGCCGCGCTCACAGCTGGAAACGCCGGTGCGCAGGTGATCGTCGCCGATGAGGATTTTGCCTTTGGCGGGCGGTTGAATGCTGAAACTATTACTGTTGGGGACCAATCAGGTGCAGATTGGGCGGCACAAACCGCCGCCGAACTGGCGACAATGCCAAACGTACGCCTGCTGTCGCGCACCACAGTGATTGGCGCGTTTGACCATGGCATTTACGGGGCGGTTGAACGGGTTTCAGATCACGTCGCCGTGCCCGACACCGGCAAGCCACGACAGATTCTTTGGCGTATATATACCCAACGGACACTGCTGTGCACCGGCGCTTTGGACCGGCCCATTGCGTTTGAAAACAACGATCGTCCCGGTATCATGCTGGCCAGCGCCATGCGCAGTTATGCAAACCGCTGGGCCGTGACACCAGATCAGCAGGTTGCCGTGTTCACCAACCATGATGACGGCCACCGAACCGCTACGGATATGTTGGCCAAAGGCGTCAAGGTAGCGGCAGTGATCGATACCCGCGAAAACGCCCCCAGAATTGCCGATTGCGAATTAATTGCCGGAGCACAGGTGATCAACGCTCAGGGACGCCTTGGCCTCAAAGGGATTAGACTGCGCACACAAGACGGCAGGGAACGGGTCATTCGCTGTGGCGCTCTGGGGGTCTCGGGGGGGTGGAATCCCAACGTTCACATGACCTGTCACCAACGCGGAAGGCCCGTATGGAATGAGAGACTGGCGGCGTTCTGTCCCGGGGCTGACCTGCCGAGAGGTATGTTGGTTGCAGGCGCAGCCCAAGGCGATTTCAGCACCGCCGCAGCGCTTGCAAAAGGCGCTGCTGCCGCTGCCGCTGCGCTATCAGATATTGGCATCATCGCCAGCGTACCGTCCCAGCCCGAGACCGAGGATGGCGACGTCAACATCACGCCGTTCTGGTATGTGAAATCCGGCAGCGGGCGGGCGTGGCTCGACCAGCAAAACGATGTAACAGTGAAAGATATCAAACTCGCCCATCAGGAAAACTTTCGCTCAGTCGAACATCTTAAACGCTATACCACGCTGGGCATGGCCACCGATCAAGGCAAGACATCCAATATGGGCGGGCTTGCCGTCATGGCAGAATTGACCGGAAAATCCATTCCGGAAACCGGCACGACAATCTTTCGCCCCCCCTATACACCTGTGGCTATCGGCACCTTTGCAGGTCGCTCTACCGGCGCCGATTTTCGCCCGACACGGTTGACGCCAAGTCATAAATGGGCTGCCGAACAGGGCGCTGCATTTGTCGAGGTGGGCATGTGGCTGCGGGCGCAGTGGTTCCCGCAAGCCGGTGAAACCCATTGGCGCCAATCAGTTGACCGCGAAGTCTTGGCAACCCGCAAATCCGTGGGTGTTTGCGACGTTACCACTTTGGGTAAAATTGACGTGCAAGGAAGTGATGCTGCAACCTTTCTCAACAAGATCTACTGCAACGGTTTCGCCAAGCTGGCAGTTGGTAAAACCCGCTATGGGCTTATGCTGCGTGAAGACGGTATTGCCATGGATGACGGCACAACCGCGCGGTTGGGTGAGGATCATTTCGTGATGACCACCACCACCGCTAATGCGGTTGGCGTGTACCGGCATATGGAATTTGCCCGTCAATGCCTGTGGCCTGATCTTGATGTACAACTGATCTCAACCACAGAAGCCTGGGCGCAATACGCTGTAGCAGGGCCTAATTCACGCAATTTGCTACGCAAGATCATCGATCCAGCTTTCGACATTTCGAATGAAGCTTTCCCATTTATGGCCTGTAGCGAAATCACCGTTTGTGGCGGACTGCGGGCTCGCTTATTCAGAATTTCTTTTTCTGGCGAGTTGGCATTTGAGATTGCGGTGCCAACCCGCTATGGCGACGCGTTGATGCGCCGATTGATGGTGGCAGGGGAAGAGTTTGATGTGGTGCCTTACGGGACTGAAGCATTGGGTGTGATGCGGATCGAAAAAGGCCANGCTGCCGGTAACGAATTGAATGGCACCACCAGCGCGCAGAACCTTGGCATGGGGCGGATGGTATCGAAGAAGAAAGATAGCATCGGATCCACCTTGTCTGAGCGCGAAGGCCTCAATCAACCCGATATGTTGATGTTTGTCGGCTTTAAGCCGGTCGACACCAACGCCAAAGTCACCGCCGGTGCACATTTAATGGCAAAAGATGCCGTGGCGAACGCTGCAAACGATCAGGGCTATATCACCTCGGCCGCCTATTCACCCTGCCTTGGCAGCTCGATTGGGATTGGTTTTGTGAAAAATGGCGGCGACCGAAAGGGCGAAATCATACGCGCCGTCAGCCCGCTTACCGGAACAGATATCCAAATTGAGGTGGTTAGCGCCCATTTTATTGACCCGGAAGGAGAACGTCTGCGTGCATGATCTTATAGCAATTACCCCGCTGGGCGGCACAACCGCGCAGACCGACAGTTTTCCAGGCTTGGAAATCTCCGAGCAACCAAATTGGGCGCTGGCCTCGGTGAGCGCGCGGCACGGGGCGGCGAAAACGGTCCATAAGACCGCCCCAAACTTGATCGGCATTGATCTGCCCGAGGTCGGTAAAGTCAATTCGGGGCTGGAAATGACTGCCTTTTGGATAGGGCCGGATCAGTGGATGGTCATGGCCGCACATGACGCCCATAAAGATCTTGCCCATATGCTGCGTACCGGCTTTGGGTCCAGTGCTTCGGTCACCGAGCAAACCGACGGTTGGGCACGATTTGATGTTGAGGGCGAAAATACGGTGGCGATGTTCGAACGGTTGTGTCCGCTTGATGCAAAAGCCATGATTTCAAACAGCGTCAGCCGCAGTGCAATCGAACATCTGGGTTGTCTGGTGATTTGCAGTTCTGCGGGTTACAAGTTCAGCGTGTTGTGCCCACGTTCTTCTGCTGTCTCGCTCCATCATGCGCTGTGCACTGCGGCCAAAGGTCTGAGCTGAATACACCATTAAACCGCAGGCAGCGGTTTATTGGACTGCACCCGGAACAGATTGATTTTCTTACGATCATCCTGCGGTGAAAGACCAAAAGCCTTTTTGTAATAGCGGATCAGGGGCGTGGCGTTGGCGTAACCAACCGCATTAGCGATTTCGGTCATACTGTCTTTTGAATATAATACCAGTTGCCTGGCCGCATTCACCCGCAGCTGGCGGTAATACAAGGACGGGCTTTGATCAGTTGCCTTTTTAAAACTGCGCTCCAACTGCCGTGTCGAGACGTTGACCATATCGGCCACCTCTGCCACATCCAATGGATGGGTGATGTGCTCGGCAAAAATCGCAACCGCTTCGGCAACCGGCGAGGGCAACATATCCGCAGTGCTTTCCCGTTTTGACGTGGGAATGCGTTGGCGCACCCCTTCACCACGCATCAGGGGATGCTGAAACCAGCAGGCCACCTCAGTCGTGATCGAGCCGCCAAGGCGCGCCTCGACCAGATGCAACATCAGATCGAAAGCCGCCGCAGCGCCCGACGCCGTGAACCGGTCACGATCAATCAAAATCACATTATCGGTGGTGGCCAGATCAGGAAACTCAGCCTCGAATGCAGCCTCATAGCACCAGTGCACACTGCAGGTACTGCCCGCGAGCAGACCGGAACGAGCCAAAGGAAACACACCACCGCTGACCCCCCCCATGCAGACACCGTGACGGGCCAGATGTCGCAGGCGGCCATTGGCGTGTTTCGGGTTTTTAAACTGAGCAAGGGGACTACTGAGCAGGATCAAAAAATCAAGATCATCGGCTGTATCGAGGGTTAGATCGGGGTCAAAGCTGACCAAAGCGCTGGATTTGACACGGTCACCAGTTTCAGAGATCAGTTTCCAGGCAAAAACCTCAGCACCCGCGATTTCATTTGCAGCGCGCAACGGTTCAATTGCGGATGTCAGGCATGACATCGGAAAACCTGGAAAAATAAGAAAACCAAGAACGATCTTTTTTTTGTCTTGATACATATTATATTACCAAATAGCGGTGCGCTATGAGCAAGAGTAGAGCCGTAACCCACTTTGCTTTAAGCAGCGCATAGTATGGGAATATCATATAGCGTGGGGTAATATCCACCTTTTTAGTTGTATCGGAGAGTTTTATGACCGTTGCCAAACTGGCCCAAGACCCACACCGTGTTAGCGGTGAGCGAGAGAAAAATCTCGAAGTGGCGATTGGGCGCGAAGTTCGGGCCTATCGACGGCAGAAACAAATTACTGTTGCAGAACTGGCAAAAATGACCGGCCTGTCAATCGGCATGTTATCTAAGATCGAAAACGGGCATACGTCGCCGTCATTGACAACATTGCAAAGTCTGTCACGGGCGCTGAGCGTTCCGGTAACCAGTTTTTTCCGCCGCTTTGAGGAACCGCGTGCGGCGGTTCATACAAAGTCTGGCGAAGGCGTCGAAATTGAACGCGCTGGCACCAGAGCGGGGCATCAGTATAATCTTTTGGGTCACGTTGGCTCAAACGCCAGCGGTGTGATAGTCGAACCGTATTTGATCACACTCAGCGGCGAGTCTGATGTGTTTCCTATGTTCCAACATGATGGGATCGAAATGCTCTATATGTTGGAAGGCGAGATAGATTACCGTCATGGCAATCAGGTCTATGCTCTTAAGCCCGGCGATACGCTGTTTTTTGATGCGGATGCGGCTCATGGCCCAGAAGTCTTGGTCAAATTACCCGCGCGCTACCTGTCAGTGATTTCCTATCCTCAAGTCGGCTAGGCAAGGATGGGTTTGTCGGGGCAAGCTTCCNGCTGGTATTATCTGTTGTTCAGCACAGCCATGTTCAAATAAAAAAGGCCGCTGAAACAGCGGCCCTTTAGAATTATTGATGGCTCATTTCTCAACTTTGGCGTAGCGATCATGCTCTGATTGATTACCTTTCCAAAGGACGACAATGCAGATCACAGCAGCAACAAAAGTATAAAAACCGGGTGCAAAGCTGCCCGCACCCACAAACATTGCGCCGTCGACAACATCCCAACTTGCACTTTCATAGGGAAAACCCATAGTTTATCTCCTTTTTGTTTTTTCGATTATTCAGCAGGCTGAAGTGAAGCGGGAATCCCCTCGGGATAGCCTTGTGCTGGAACTTTGGTCGGATCCAAGCCCAGAATTTCGGCTGCTTCAGGTGTGCGCAACATGCCCAATTGGTTNAGAATTACGGCGCTGATATAGCCCGGGACNAAGCCCAGCAAACCAAACACAACAGCCCCAACAATCTGGCCTGAAAAGCTTATGGTTGGAGCCTCGCCCGCAGCCCCTTGCAGCGCTGGGAAACCCGACGCAAAGACACCAAGCATGATAACACCGTAAAGACCAATCGTTCCGTGTACCGTGACCGCACCAACCGCATCATCGATACCGCGCCGCTCNAGCCAGTTGGCNCAAGGCCTTAAAATAAGACCCGCACTGAACGCGACAATAAACGCCAGCGCTGGAAAATAGATATCCAGACCAGAAGCACATGAAATAATGCCCGCAAGCGCACCNGACATCATCCAGAAGGGATCTTTTGTCCAGATCCAAGCGCCGATGATTCCTCCGGCGATCGCCATAAGGATATTAAAGGATAGGGCAGACAATGTGATTGGTGTGCCGTAAATCGTCGACGGTTTATCACCGAACCAAGACCATGCTTCACCGGGGACAATAACGCAGGCCATTAAAAAGCCCCAGAAGCCGACGATGATCAGCATAAGACCAGTAACAGTCAACGGCATGTTGTGCCCGGCAATGTGGTTTGCAGTACCATCCGCGTTGAATTTGCCAATCCGTGGACCCAGCACAATCAAAACGCCCAGCGCAAAGAATCCAGCGACCGCATGCACAAGGCCAGCCGCCCCAAAATCATGCACTCCAAACTTGGTGACCAGCCAGCCATCCGCATGCCAACCCCAGGCAGCTGCGACAACCCAGGCGAACGATCCCAGAATGACCGCCAGAATGACAAATCCGACCGTTTGAATACGCTCGATCACTGCACCGGACATAATTGATGCCGTTGTTGCGGCAAACAGGGCAAAAGCCCCAAAGAAAACACCAGACGCTTGGTCAACAATATTTGGTCCCATGTACTGGGCGCTCTCGCCCCAACCCCAAGCAATGGCATTGGCGTAGGCAGCGCCGGAGATACCAGCCGGGCCTTCCGAAAAGGTAAGACCCGTGGGGAAGCCCCAATAGACCCACCACCCAAAGAAATAGAAAGTCGGGATAACAAAGGCAAAGGCGAGGATATTTTTGACCCCGGATGTCAACACATTTTTGGTCCGCGACGCGCCCATTTCATAGGCTAAAAAGCCAGCATGAATAAGGATCATCAAGGGAATTGTCACATAATAAAAGGCTTCGGCAAACATTGAATTGGTCACGTTTGCTTTTGACTCGACCACTGCCAGCTTGGCTGCCAGTTCCACTATTTGTTCTTCCACAGCTTTTCTCCCTGCAGGTTTATAAGGACATACCTAAATCAAAAATATTCTTACCTAATATTGTACTAAGTCACTGTAGTATGAGTATTTATTACCACTCCGACTGGTTTAATTCCAGAAAAATTTATTTTGTGTAAAAAATGTTTCTTTATGTTCTATTGCATGAACAGTTTATTTTTTTGATAACTCAACGATATAGGGATATTATTTTTACTCAGAGCGATTAATCTTAGAGCTTGCGCATCTTTAATTCACGGGTTTTTTCATTAATAATAATTTCTTTAAAAGGCGTTTCTTCTAATCACTGGGCACAGCGTTAGAAACCGAATCAGTCACAGATTTTCGAACCTGATAAGGGACGGGTTATCTGAGGGGAATTTCAATATACTATACAACTCAAGAGGGCATTCTGAATAATTACAAGCTGTCGATAGAGATGTTTTGAAATGGTTTTCTACAAAAAATCGGCGTGTCGGTAACTGATTATGCAACAAGGTTTTTCAGACCAGTCTGGTGGGCAAAAGCTTTGAACACCCCGACCAACAGCCAGAAAAAATATCGCGAAAATGCCTCAGAAAATGAGAACACAGTTGACATGTAAGTCGCTAATCGTANGTATANNTAAATATATACGATAGTAAAAAATAATATTATTTCAGTATATTTAGAGTCTGATACTAATTTAAAATTTTTCACAGGGAGACTGGGATTTGGATGGAAATTTAAACGCGCTGACTACGATTTTCACAGAGTTTTATTACTGGGTGACAGTGGTCTTTATGTTCCTAATTCACGTAGGGTTCTGTATGTATGAGGTCGGCGCCAGCCGTCGTCGTAATCATCTTCATACTCTCATNAAAAATATCATGATCATTCCCTTGGTCACGGTAACTTTCTTTTTCTTTGGCTGGTGGATTTACTGGACTTTTCCCAGCGCCTTTCCNGGAATAGGCGGCATCGATTTTGCAGCCGGCACGCCTTATACTCCGTGGTCAGAGAATATGGGCACCAACCTTGAAGACCGGNTCACCGGCGTTTTTTGGGCAGCATTTCTATTATTTTCATGGACAGCGGCCTCAATTGTTTCGGGCTCTGTTATAGAGCGTATAAGATCAAGCGCCCTTTGGCTGCATGCGGTTATGATCGGATCGGTCTGGTGGATCATTGATGCCGCNTGGGGCTGGCACTGGGATGGCTGGATGGTCAAAGTGTTGGGCTATCACGATGCNTATGCGTCAGGCGTGATCCATGCCATTGCCGGCGGTTATGCGCTGGGTCTGCTGTTGGTTCTCGGACCGCGTATCGGCAAATTTGCCGCAGATGGCACCCNGCGCGATATCCCACCGCACAATCCGTGGCTGCTGACCATTGGGATCTTTTTGATCTATACCGGTTTTTGGGGGTTCTATGCCGCTTGCAACGTTCCGATTATTTCACCAGAAGTGATTGACGGCCAAATCACAGGAACCACTTGGACNGCCACCAACATCTATCTGGCACCCACCACGTTATCGGCAATCACCTTTAACTTCCTGATGTCATTGTCAGGNGGGTTAATGGCGGCCTATATCGTCTCCAAAGGGGATCCATTCTGGACATTCTCAGGCGGGTTGGCTGGNATCATTACCGCCTCTGCGGGCAATGACCTGTACCACCCTATTCAGGCCATGTTGGTCGCCGCAATCGGTGTGGTGATTGTTTACCGGCTGCATTTTTGGGTCGAGCGCAAGTTCAAAATCGACGATGCCGTTGGTGCCGTCGCCGTGCACGGTTATTCGGGCGTCGTGGGCTTGATTATCGCTGGGTTTGTTCTTTGGGGAGCACCATCGTCCCCTTATGAAGGCTATGCTGCGGTCAATCCACTGGGTCAATTGATTGGGGCCGTGATTATGTTTGGCTTGCTTGGGTTTCTACCAGGGTGGGGTCTGGCCAAGATACAGCAGGCCGCTGGCGTGTTGCGCATCCCGAGAGAAGTTGAACTGCAAGGGTTAGACTTTTCCGAAAACAGGGCTTTTGAGGCCGCGCAAAGCGACGTCATCAATGCCGAAAAAGCCGCAGTGGCAGAAAAATAAGGAGACGAAACTATGTCGACGATTGGATATGAAAGTTGGGCGGTTGATCTTGGAACGGTCGGGGCAGTGTACCCATTTCAAGGCTGGGAACTGGTGATGACTGTCCTTGGCGTGCTTTTCTGGCTTGGCTGGCATCGCATGCAGTTTCTGGCTGAAAGCAAAGAACTNGAAGACGCGGTNAACAGNTANAAAGGCCCAGAGGCAACGCAGGCTATCGAACGTTATTAAAGACCTGAATTACCGATGCGTAAACGGGCGGCAAAGCAATTTGCCGCCCGTTCATTTGTCCAGTAGTTTGATTTGCCTTAAATGAAAATAAATTTCTTGGCAGTTGCGGTTTCGTCGAATCTAGGGTACGACAATCGCCACATACTTAAGATAAGGATTATTTTGAATGTGCGGAATCGTCGGATTATTCTTGAAAGATAAAACACTAGAGCCACANCTCGGTGAAATGCTAACTGAAATGCTTGTGACAATGACAGATAGAGGCCCGGACAGTGCGGGTATTGCGATCTATGGTAACGAGCACGACACACAGAAAAAACTGACCGTTCAATCTGACAATGGGGCCGAAGATTTTGCCACATTGGCCAAAGATCTTGGTGCCGTCATCGGCGCGGATGTCAGCCTCAATCGCAAGGACACCCATGCGGTCCTGAACATACCCAGCAACAGCATCGATGCCGCCCGCACCGCATTGCGCGAACTGCGCCCCGAACTGCGGGTGATGAGTGCAGGCGACACAATCGAGATTTATAAAGAGGTCGGGCTGCCCAGCGAAGTCGCTGCACGGTTTGACGTTAGCGAAATGTCCGGCACACACGGCATTGGCCACACCCGCATGGCCACAGAATCTGCTGTCACCACGATGGGTGCGCACCCGTTCTCAACCGGACCTGATCAATGTCTGGTCCACAACGGATCACTGTCTAACCACAACAGCCTGCGCCGCAAGCTGCGCCGCGAAGGCATTCATATCGAGACCGAAAACGATACCGAGGTTGGAGCGGCTTATCTGACGTGGAAGATGCAGCAAGGCAGCACATTGGGCGAAGCACTGGACAGCAGCCTTGAAGATCTTGATGGGTTTTTTACCTTTGTAGTTGGAACTAAAGACGGGTTTGGCGTTGTGCGCGACCCAATTGCCTGTAAACCAGCCGTCATGGCAGAAACCGATCAATATGTGGCATTTGGTTCGGAATATCGCGCCTTGGTCAATCTGCCCGGTATCGATCAGGCCCGCGTTTGGGAACCCGAACCCGCAACTGTTTATTTCTGGAATCACTGACATGCAAACATTCGACCTCGAACAGAACGATCTGCGTACATTGAACGCCACACTTCATGCGCAAAAAACTGATACCAACCAGACCGCTTGGAATATCATCAACCCTCGCGGTAGCCATGCGATCGCGGTGGGACTGGATGCGCCGATTGAGGTCACCGTCAATGGCTCGACAGGCTATTATTGCGCTGGCATGAACCAGCAGGCCAAGGTCAACGTTAAAGGTTCAGTTGGACCGGGCGTGGCTGAAAATATGATGTCAGGCACGGTAATTATAGACGGCGATGCCAGCCAATACGCCGGAGCAACAGGCCATGGCGGCCTGTTGGTGATCAAGGGTAATGCTTCTTCCCGCTGCGGCATATCAATGAAGGGCATCGATATCGTCGTGCATGGCAATATCGGGCATATGTCTGCTTTTATGGCCCAATCCGGTACTCTGGTGGTCTGCGGCGATGCCGGCGATGCATTGGGCGACAGCCTGTATGAAGCGCAGTTGTTTGTGCGCGGTTCTGTCAAAAGCCTCGGGGCAGATTGTATCAAAAAAGAGATGCGTCCAGAACATCTTGCCCATCTAAAAGTGCTGCTGGCACAGGCCGATTCAGATGCAAAACCGGAAGAGTTTACACGCTATGGCTCGGCTCGCCAGCTGTATAATTTTGACGTCGATAACGCCGGCGCATATTAAGGACGATGACCATGAAAGACGAAAAAAGCGCCGACATCCCGCGCACCGAACCGATCCAATCCGCAACTTTCAGCAACCCCATCAATGCCGAGATTCGCCGCGCCGCGGCCACCGGTATTTATGACATTCGGGGCGGTGGCGCAAAACGCAAGGTCCCCCATTTCGATGATCTACTGTTTCTTGGTGCCTCAATCTCGCGCTACCCGCTCGAAGGCTACCGCGAAAAATGTGAGACCGGTGTCAAATTGGGCACCCGCTTTGCTGCCAACCCAATCGAGTTGGATATTCCTGTAACCATCGCTGGAATGAGCTTTGGCGCCCTGTCGGGACCCGCCAAAGAAGCATTGGGCCGCGGTGCATCAGCAGCTGGCACCTCAACAACGACCGGCGATGGCGGCATGACACCCGAAGAGCGCGGGCATTCATCAAAACTGGTCTATCAATATCTGCCCTCGCGCTATGGTATGAACCCCGATGACCTGCGCAAAGCCGACGCGATTGAGATCGTGGTTGGTCAGGGCGCAAAACCCGGTGGTGGCGGCATGCTGCTAGGCCAGAAAATCAGTGACCGGGTGGCAGAAATGCGGAACTTGCCCAAGGGTATCGATCAGCGGTCCGCCTGTCGTCATCCCGATTGGACCGGCCCGGACGATCTTGAAATTAAAATTCTCGAACTGCGGGAAATCACCGGCTGGAAAATACCTATCTATCTGAAAATCGGTGGTACACGCCCCTATTTTGACACCACGCTCGCGGTCAAAGCCGGCGCAGATGTGGTTGTGCTGGACGGCATGCAAGGTGGTACGGCTGCAACCCAAGACGTGTTTATCGAAAACGTTGGCCTGCCGACCATCGCTTGCATCCGCCCTGCAGTGCAGGCCCTGCAGGATCTGGGCGTACACCGCGAAGTCCAGCTAATTGTATCAGGCGGTATTCGCACCGGTGCCGATGTGGCCAAGGCAATGGCTATGGGAGCAGACGCGGTGGCCATTGGATCAGCCGCATTGATTGCGCTGGGAGATAACGATCCGAAATGGGAAACGGAATACCAAAAACTGGGCACAACAAGCGGCGCCTACGACGACTGGCACGAGGGGCGTGATCCAGCGGGTATCACCACACAAGATCCAGAGTTAATGGCGCGGTTCGATCCCATCGAAGGTGGGCGGCGTTTGAAAAACTATCTCAAGGTTCTGACCCTTGAGGCACAGACCATTGCCCGCGCTTGTGGTAAGAACCACCTGCATAATCTTGAGCCGGAAGATCTCTGCGCATTGACGCTCGAGGCCGCAGCAATGACTGGTATTCCACTTGCTGGCACAAATTGGTATCCAGGGAAAGGGTACTAAGAAACATGACAATCCGGGCCTTTAGTGATTGGATATTCACCATAGAAACTTGGGAAAGGTATACAAACTATGACAATTGATCTCGCTGCATTCGCGGCAGAAAACGGCGTCAAATATTTTATGATTTCATTTACCGACCTCTTTGGTGGGCAACGGGCCAAACTGGTTCCGGCGCAGGCGATTGCGGATATGCAGGAAGACGGTGCCGGTTTTGCCGGCTTCGCTACCTGGCTCGATATGACCCCCGCACACCCCGATATGCTGGCGGTACCAGATCCGGCGTCGGTGATTCAACTGCCATGGAAACCAGAAGTGGCCTGGGTGGCGGGAAATTGTGTCATGGAAGGCCAGGATGTCGCCCAAGCCCCGCGCAATGTGTTGCGCCGCTTGGTTGATGAGGCCGCCGCTGAGGGCATGCATGTCAAAACCGGTATCGAGGCCGAGTTCTTTTTGCTCACCCCCGAAGGCGACCAAATCTCCGATCCCTTCGATACTGCCGCCAAGCCTTGCTATGATCAGCAAGCGGTAATGCGGCGCTATGAAGTGATCCGCGAGATCTGTGACTATATGCTGGAAATGGGCTGGGGCCCTTACCAGAATGACCATGAGGATGCCAACGGCCAGTTTGAAATGAACTGGGACTTTGCCGATACGCTGGTCACCGCCGATCGCCATAGTTTTTTCAAATTTATGACCAAATCAGTCGCCGAAAAACACGGGCTGCGTGCCACTTTCATGCCCAAACCAATCGAAGGGTTAACCGGCAATGGTTGCCATGCGCATATCTCGGTCTGGGATGCGCCCGGCGCTGCGTCTAAAGTTAATGTCTTTGCCACTGACAAAGGTGAAGGGCCAACCGGCGAGTTGGGACTGTCTGAAAAGGGAAAATATTTCCTTGGTGGCATTATGAAACACGCCAGTGCACTGGCCGCGATTACCAACCCCACGGTCAACAGCTATAAACGCATCAACGCGCCACGCACCATGTCCGGAGCCACATGGGCACCCAATACGGTCACCTGGACCGGCAATAACCGTACACATATGGTCCGCGTGCCCGGCCCGGGCCGGTTTGAATTACGTCTGCCAGACGGCGCGGTAAACCCCTATTTGTTGCAAGCGGTGATCATCGCCGCCGGTCTAGACGGGGTACAAACCCAAGCCGACCCTGGCAAACGATGGGATATCGACATGTACGCCGAGGGCCATAAGGTACGCGGCGCCCCGAAACTCCCGCTCAATATGCTGGATGGTCTGCGGGAATACGACAAAGACAAGGGTCTGAAAGCCGCTATGGGGAAGGAATTTTCAGATGCGTATCTCAAGATGAAACATCAAGAATGGGATTCTTTTGTGTCGCATTTCTCGCGCTGGGAAAAAGACAACACGCTGGATATTTAACACAGCTCCTGCAAGCGGCCTCTGCCTTCCGGCACTAAAAGATCTACCCAAGAGCGCCTGACAACCTAAGGCGCTCTTTTAACTGGTAAGAAGCCTCTGAAAATCATAGACTTGCGCGACCGACCATGAGCGGTGGTGTGCGCCTTATGGCAACACAATACAGGGGCCATTGCCAGTACGATGATTGCTTTATGTCTTGGGATTTGCGCAGCCTTTGCTTGGGGTTTGCATGATTTTTGTGTCCGCAGCGTCAGCCAATCCTCTGGGATTTTTGCCAGCCTACTAACGGTTTTGGCCAGTGGCATTATCGTCTTGACTGGCGTTGCCCTGATGTTCAGCAATCCGATGGGGATGACCGCGCTGTATTATCAGCTCAGCATCGCCTCTGGGCTCAGCTTTGCTGTCGCCGCCGTTGCACTTTATATTGCCTTTAGCATCGGACCAGTCCGTCTGGTCGCACCGATTATTGGTGCCTATCCAATCCTTTCGGTTGGTTGGAGCACGGCTGCAGGCGTGCCTTTGTCGCTGGCACAATCAGTCGCAGTGCTCAGCATCCTGACCGGCGTATCCGGGGTCGCCATCCTGTCAGATAATGGTCAAAAAGGCTTAGACCAAAACAAAGCCATAATCTGGGCGACGACAGCAGCAGCCGCATTCGCCGCAACCTTTGGTTTTGGCCAAGCCGCTGTGGCCACAGGTGACGAAGCCTTGAGCATGCTGATCACCAGAACCGTCGCCTTTAGCGCCGTTCTCATCATGGCTTTTCTGGGGCATCAAAAGGTTAAACCCGCCAGAGCACAGTTGCCGCTGTTAATTGGTATGGGCGGGTTGGACACACTGGCGCTTGGCTGCGTAAGCCTTGCCGGGTTATGGCCACACAGTGAATATGCCTCTGTCACTTCGTCAATTTTTGGCATGATAACGGTTATTCTGGCTTGGGCGTTTCTGAATGAGCCAATGACACGCGCCCATTGGATCTGCGTGTCATTGACATTTTCAGGTGTTTTGGGTCTGGGCATCATGAGCTAGACATCGGTTTGCCCACTGCGGACCTCACAACCGGAACCATAGCGCACACCTATAGACTGCCGAAAAAAAGCGAATTGCTCTATCGTGTTAAACCACTCTATTGTTGGCGCAATATCTAGGAAAGTCACAATGCCGGCGAACGAAAACACACGTAAGAATCGCCTAGCCTTTGGGGCAGAAATTGTCACTTATGATGATGCCAGACGGGCAGCAAAGCGCCGTCTTCCCCGAATGATTTATGATTTTATCGACGGTGCTGCAGGCCGTGAGACTGCGCCTGCACGCAATCGCGCCGGTTTTGATGCGGTCAATCTGCAACCCCGCGCCTTGCGAAATGTTACCGAACGGTGCCTGAAAACCCATCTTTTGGGACAGGTTTTTGACGCTCCTTTCGGAATCGCTCCCATGGGAATGTGCGGGCTGACCTACCCCGGGGCTGACCAGATTATGGCGGATCAATGTACCGCAAGAAACATCCCGCTTGGCCTCTCGACTGCCGCCTCGATACCCCTTGAAAATATGCGGCAACTGGCTGGGGATAACGCGTGGTTTCAGCTTTATGCCAGCGGCAGCACCGAACAGACGATGAGCTTTGTCGAGCGCGCCAAACAGGCCGGTTATCAGAAACTGATCCTGACCGTCGATGTGCCTCAGGTATCGCGCCGCGTGCGAGATCACAAAAACGGCTTTGAAGTGCCATTTCGCATCGGACCAAAGCAGTTTTTGGATTTTGCCCTGCACCCGCAATGGTCATTGTCGATGCTGTGGCACGGCATACCCGAAACCGCCAATTACAAACATCCCAACAGTGGCGGATTTGACCGCAACAGCAGTCGGGCCGGCGCCGACTGGACATTTCTCGATCAACTGCGACAGGTCTGGAGCGGAGAACTGATCATCAAGGGCGTTACCTCAACCGAAGACGCCCGGCATATTCAAGCGGCTGGAGCCGACGCCATTTGGGTCTCGAATCATGGTGGTCGCCAATTGGACAGCGCCCCATCTTCAGTAACATTGCTGCCCCCGATCCGGGCAGCGGTGGGCCCGAACTATCCGGTAATTTTTGACAGTGGCGTACGCCATGGCGAAGACGTCATCAAAGCCTTGGCGCTCGGGGCGGATTTCGTCATGTTGGGACGTCCGGTTATGTTCGCCCTCGGTGCAGCAGGTGGGCGGGGTTTGAGGGCATATCTCGATGAGGTCACCCTAGAGATCAGCACCGCCATGGCACAGATTGGCACTTGTTCTGTGCCCGATATCACCCCGCAATGCCTTTATGGGGACACACAAATATCGCCCACCCTTACCACAGAAAATATTGCGCTAATACCAACAGAACATCACAAGACCGGAGGTCATAGATGACACAGAAAACACGGTTGCGCGGCGGTGAAATCCTCGCCCGCGCGCTGAAGGAAAAAGGCGTTGATCATGTATTTACCCTTGCCGGCGGGTTCTGCAACCCAGCACTTGAGGGTTTTATGAATTGTCAGATGCCGGTGATCAACTGTCCCCATGAACAGATCGCTGGCCATCTGGCCGATGGCCACACAAGGATCACCCGCAAGCCATCAGTCTGTCTGGTGGGCCCCGAAGGGTTTGCGAATGCCGTTCCGGCGATGCTTGAGGCGGGCGGCGAACGAGCGCCAGTGATTTTTGTCACCGGCTCGTCAAC
>NYVC01000061.1 GCA_002684375.1 Marinovum sp. | reverse complement strand
CTCCATTACTTGCGCATCACTGTCCCCGGCTTCTAAGCGCTCACGCACCAACAGGCGCAAATCGCGGGCCAAACCTGCGCCTTGGTTTTGGTGTGGTTTTGCGCGCCAGTCTTTGCGGTCGAGCCGGACGAGGTGCTGTCGGATCCAGCCCTTGAGCAACGCGCCCGCAATTTGTCACAACACTTACGCTGTCTGGTGTGTCGCAACGAAAGTATCGATGAAAGTAACGCAGGTTTGGCCCGCGATTTGCGCCTGTTGGTGCGTGAGCGCTTAGAAGCCGGGGACAGTGATGCGCAAGTAATGGAGTTTGTCGTCACGCGCTATGGCGAGTATGTCTTGTTGAAGCCTGACATTACCGGGGCAAATTGGCTACTTTGGGCCAGTGGGCCGCTTACGCTGCTGTTTGCCGCTGGGGTGGTCGTGTCGTTTTCCCGTCGCAGAGCAAAAGAGCGTCGAACGGATGCCACCGCGCTGAGCGCAGAAGAAACCAAAGCCCTGAAAAAAATTCTGAACAATTGACTCTGGGATTTAGAGGTCTTGTTTGCTAGGTTTACCCTGCAGGACGCACAGCTGTAAAAGAGTGATGGATCTACGATGATATATGAAACCATTGATTTAGATATAAAAGATAATATTGCGGTATTGACGCTTAACCGTCCGGCGGTAATGAACGCGCTAAACGCCCAAATGCGGGCAGAAATTTTGCATGCGCTACGCCACAGCATTGAGGTCGCACGGGTTTTGGTGATGACCGGCGCAGGCCCGGCGTTTTGCAGCGGTCAGGATCTGAACGATCGCGGGGTCGTGGGGAAAATAGATCTCGAACGTAGTTTGCGTGACCAATATAATCCGATGTTGCAGGCCATTACCGATAGCCCTATTCCCACCATCAGCGCGGTGAACGGTCCGGCTGCCGGTGCAGGCGCCAATCTCGCCTTGGCCGCCGATGTGGTGATTGCCGCCGATGATGCTTATTTTGCGCAGGCTTTCACCCGTATTGGCTTGATGCCTGATGCCGGCGGCACCCACACGCTGCCCCGTCGCATGGGCATGGCCAAAGCCATGGGGGCCGCGCTTTTTGCCGAGAAAATCAGCGCCCAGCAAGCCGAGGCCTGGGGGATGATATGGGAAGTCGCTGCCCCTGACGGGTTCGACGCCCTGTGGAAACGCCGCGCCAAACATTTGGCAACCGGGCCCTCAGTTGCCTATACCCACACTAAAACCGCGTTGCGCCACAGTTTGCACAATACGTATGAACAGCAATTAATGCTGGAGGCAAAGCTTCAGGGCGATTGCGGCAAAACCCGCGATTTCAAAGAGGGTGTGCTGGCATTTCTGGAAAAACGCCCTGCGGTGTTTGAAGGTCGGTAATTGCCGATTTGGACCCGTAATTTTCGGGTTGGAGGAGCCTGCTCAGTCCAAAACCAGATGTGTGCCGGACCATTTTTGTAATCGGCCCGTGCACAAATGCCCCCGTGAGAACACGCCTCGCCCGACCGATTAACCCCCAACGGTTCAGCGGTTTTCAATATCAACATAATCGCGGGCTGTTTCCCCGAGATATAGCTGGCGAGGGCGGCCAATTTTCATCTGTGGATCCGTGATCATTTCCTTCCACTGCGATATCCAGCCAACCGTACGCGAGACCGCAAAAATTGGTGTGAACATCGAGGTTGGAAACCCCATCGCCTCGAGGATGATACCCGAATAGAAATCGACGTTTGGAAAGAGTTTCTTTTCGATAAAGTATGGATCGCTCAGCGCAACCCGTTCTAGTTCTTTGGCAATTTGCAAAAGCGGGTTATCTTCTACACCTAACAGTTCCAGAACTTCGTCGGCGGATTGCTTTAATACAGTCGCCCGCGGGTCCGTATTTTTATACACCCGGTGACCAAAACCCATCAGTCGGAACGGATCATTTTTGTCTTTTGCTCTGGCAATAAACTCGGGAATACGGTCAACCGAGCCGATCTCGCGCAGCATTTCCAGACAGGCCTGGTTGGCCCCACCATGCGCCGGTCCCCACAGACAGGCAATGCCCGCCGCGATACAGGCAAACGGGTTGGCCCCCGAAGATGACGCAAGCCGCACAGTTGATGTCGAGGCGTTCTGTTCATGGTCGGCGTGCAGCGTAAAGATCCGGTCCATAGCCCGTGACAAGATGGGGTTGACGACGTAATCTTCTGCGGGCACCGCAAAGCACATGCGTAAAAAATTCGAGGCATAATCCAGGTCATTGCGAGGATAGACAAAAGGTTGCCCGACAGTAAACTTATAGGCCATCGCCGCTATGGTTGGCATTTTGGCAATCAGCCGGAACGAGGCAACCTCGCGTTGATGCTCATCGGTGATATCGGTGCTGTCATGATAAAACGCCGACATTGCGCCAACAACACCGGTCATAACGGCCATCGGGTGTGCATCGCGTCGGAACCCGCGAAAAAAATACATCATCTGTTCGTGAATCATCGTGTGGCGGGTCACAATGGTCTCAAATTCTTCCAATGCGGTTGCTCCGGGTAGTTCACCATACAGCAACAGATAACAGACTTCGAGAAAATGCGACTTGCCAGCCAACTGGTCAATTGGATATCCGCGGTGCTGCAATTCCCCCTTATCGCCGTCAATAAAGGTAATATGGCTGTCACAGGATGCCGTCGACGTAAAGCCAGGATCATAGGTGAACATCTGTGCCTGAGCGTACAGCTTGCGAATATCAATGACGTCAGGCCCTGCAGAGGGGGACATTACCGGCAGATCGTAAGAAGTCCCGTTTACGGTAAGTGTCGCATGTTTCGTTGCTTCGGCCATCTTCAATCCTTCATATCGGTCATCCAGAACACTTCGCAAGCTGCGCGTTCTGGAGATCAGTCTTTTATCTCATTTGCAGATATGTCTGTTAATCTTGCAATTGTCTCCTGGCGTCCCAGCACCAGCATCATGTCAAAGACGCTTGGCGTTGCTGTGCGCCCTGCGAGAGCCGCTCTTATTGGTGCGGCTATTTTGCCAAAGCCAATGCCACGCGTCTCTGCGATTTGTGACGTTACTCTCTCCAAATCGCCACGGGTCCAAATAACATTTTGCAATTGCGGCGTCAACTCACGTAGCATGCTACGTCCTGTCTCATCAAGAGCGGACAGGGCTTTTTCGTCTGGTGTGATTGGCGTGCCAGCCAGAATAAATTGTCCTTTGTCAATGAGTTCCCCAAAGTCACGTGCGCGTTCTTTTAGGCAATACATCGCCGACAGCATCTGCGTCGCAGTCTGATCGGATAGTTTGGGTGCACCGGTTACCTGCAGGAACGTTTGTAAATCTTGCAGCAACGCAGCATCTTCGGTGATGGCAATGTGCTGGCCACTTAATTTGCTGAGTTTTTTGAAATCAAACCGTGCGGGTGATTTTCCGATCCCGTCAAAACCGAACCAATCTTTGGCCTGAGCATCGGTGAAAAACTCGTCATTGCCATGTGCCCATCCCAATCGGGCCAAATAATTGCGCATGGCTGCCGCCGAATATCCCATCGCATGATATTCATCCACGCCCAAGGCCCCATGACGTTTTGACAGTTTTTTGCCATCAGCACCATGGATTAACGGTATATGGGCCCAAACGGGTACCGGCCAACCCATAGCGTTATAAATGGTCATCTGACGGGCGGCATTGTTTAGGTGATCGTCGCCTCGTATGACGGTGGTCACCCCCATATCGTGATCATCAACGACCACAGCCAACATATAGACCGGAGTGCCATCCGAGCGCAGCAAGATCATATCGTCGAGCTGGTCATTTTTAATGGTGACATCACCCTGAACCTGATCTGCAATAACCGTTGTTCCACTCTGGGGGGCTTTGATCCGCACAACATAAGCGCCTTTCGGATGTCTGGCAGCCTCTACATCCCGCCACGGGCTGCGAAACAATGTCGAGCGTCCCGCCGCGCGGGCCTGATCGCGAAAAGCGGCGATTTCATCTTGTGAACTGAAACATTTATAGGCCCTGCCAGCCGCAAGCAATTCATGGGCCACGTCGGCATGCCGCTCTGCGCGGTCAAACTGGGTTACCGGCTCGCCATCATAGTCAAGCCCGAGCCATTCCATCCCGGTAAAAATGGCTTGCGTTGCCTCCGGGGTTGAGCGCGCCCGATCCGTGTCTTCGATCCGCAGCAAAAACTTGCCACCGCGACCCCGGGCATACAGCCAGTTGAACAGCGCGGTGCGCGCGCTGCCAATGTGAAGATACCCTGTGGGTGAGGGGGCAAAGCGGGTGACAATCTGGCTGGACATAGAGGTTTAACCTTTGGTTAAGCAAAACGCTGGTACTTTTGCGCACTGTCTAACCATCCGTCTAAGCAGGGGCAAGCACAGGCATGACCCGATTACTTTCTATGGCGTTTTGGGGTGATAATTTCTGGCAGCAAAAGCCGCGTCTGCCCGACTGGGCACCGGTGTTGTTTGCCGTTGGTATTGCGGTTTATTTTGCGCTTGCCTCGGAACCTTCACCTGTCCTGCTTTTTGCAATCATTGCCTTGAACTTGCTGTGTTTGACGCTGTGCAAAAACCGGGATGCTATTTTAAAAATAGCAATTGCCGCGCCGCTACTGGTCGTACTTGGGGTCGGGTGGGCAAATATCGCGGCGCTGTATAAGACAGCTGCGGTTTTGAAATATCATTACTACGGGCCGATAGAAGGGCGAATTGTCAAGGTTGATCGTTCTGCGTCTGATGCGCTGCGTTTGACACTTGATCGGGTGGTTCTTCGCCAACTTACTCCCGTGCAAACGCCAGAACGGGTACGGGTCTCGCTGCACGGCCCTTTATTAAATTTTAAGCCGGTCCCTGGGGAAACGATCATGCTCACCGGGCATTTATCGCCCCCTGCCGGCGCTGTAGAGCCTTCGGGCTTTGATTTCAGACGTCACGCCTGGTTTTTGCGCCTCGGGGGCTTGGGCTACAGCCGCACGCCGGTTGTGGTGTTGGCACCTGCAGGTCACGCGATGGCACTGGCGCGGGCGCGCATGCTTATCTCTACGCGCGTTCAAGCGGCTCTGCCGGGTCAATTGGGCGCCTTTGCAGCCACGGTACTCAGTGGCGACCGCTCCGGCTTAAATGCAAAGACCTTACAGGATTTGCGACAGACCAACTTGGCCCATCTACTGGCAATTTCCGGCCTGCATATGGGGTTGCTGACCGGATTTATCTTTGCACTATTAAGATTGGCAGTGCTGTCTTTGCCTGGGTCTGCCCGCCATTGGCCCGCCAAGAAAATTGCGGCATGCGGCGCAATACTGGCAGGCGCATTCTATCTGGCCTTATCGGGCGGCAATGTCGCCACAGAGCGTGCTTTTGTAATGGCTTTTGTGGGGTTTGGTGCCTTGCTGTTTGACAAACGTGCCTTGAGTTTACGGTCGGTTTCGGTTGCCGCTTTTTTGGTGCTGTTGTTGCGCCCAAGTGCTTTGCTCGGTCCGGGATTTCAAATGTCTTTTGCCGCCACTTTGGCTTTGATAACAGTCTATACAATTTGGTGCAAAAAGCGCTGGCAACCTTGGCCTAAATGGACTCAACCGATCTGGATGGTCTTGATGTCTTCGCTGGTGGCTGGACTGGCAACCGCGCCGATTGCGGCAGCGCATTTTAATATGGTGTCGCAATATGGTCTGTTGGCCAATCTAATCTCGGTGCCGCTGATGGGCCTGGTTATTATGCCTGCTGGTGTCATCGGGTTGATGTTGATGCCGTTCGAACTTGAGGGGGGGGGGCGCTTTGGGTGATGGGTCAAGGGCTTGCCTGGATCCTTGGCGTGGCCGATTGGGTCGCGGATTTCAATGATGCTGTCCGCTATATAAAAGCACCCGCTCCTGTGGTTTTGCCGTTGCTGGCGGTAAGTGCCTTGTTTGCTGTGCTATGGGTCGGGCGTCTGCGGTTCATCGGAGTGTGTGGCTGTTTGCTTGGGTTTCTGATTTGGGCCCAGACACCTCGACCGTTACTTTTGATCAGTGATAGCGGCGCGCTGTTAGGCATACTTGCCCCACAGGGACGTTTGTTAAGTAAATCAAAAGGTACAGGTTTTGTGGCAAAAAACTGGCTCCGCAATGATGGTGACGGACGCAGCCAAGCACTGGCAGCGCAGGGGTGGCAAGTGGCGTTTGATAATTTAAATTGGCTGCATGTTGTTGGCAAACGGGCTGCGGCTGACAAAAAAGACTGCCAACCCGATCAGGTGGTGATTGCCAATGTCTATCTTCAAGCCCACGAGAAATGTTTGATCTTGGACGCTGCGGTTTTCGCAGCCACTGGCAGTATGGATATTATTGCACGCGAAGGGCGCTTGCAGGTGCGCACAGCTCTTAGTTTTAATGGTGACCGGCTTTGGTCGCGGAAACATTTGACACCCTCAAAGGCAGCTATGCTTGCACAAAAGATTGAGCGGTTCAGCTTTTTGCTTAATAGCTCCGGATTAGCCCCACCAACCGCCCCTGAACCTTGACGTGCCCTATTGGCAACATGCGGGTTTCATAGGCCGGGTTCGCCGCCTCGAGTGCAACAACATCTCCCATCCGCTTGAAGCGCTTCAAAGTTGCTTCATACCCTTCGATCTGGGCCACCACGATATCGCCATTTTCAGCAGTGTTGGTTTCCCGTATCACCACAATATCACCCTCGTTGATACCGGCGTTGATCATCGAGTCACCCTTAACCTCAAGCGCGTAATGTTGGCCTTGCCCCGAAAGCATCTGCGCCGGAACCGTCACTTGTTGGGCATCATCCGCGATAGCTTCCATCGGGATGCCGGCGGCAATACGCCCGATCAAAGGCAATTGCTGGCTTTGTGAGCTGTCAATTTTGCGCGCCGCTGTCGGCGCTGGTCCATCGGGTTTGCCACCATCAATTAATTTTGGTGTGAAACCGGTTTTCATCTCACCCAGAGAGTCAGGCAATTTCACAACCTCGATTGCCCGCGCCCGATGCGCCAGTCTGCGGATAAAACCACGTTCTTCCAGCGCTGTTATCAGCCGGTGTATGCCCGATTTCGAGCGCAGATCGAGCGCTTCCTTCATTTCGTCAAACGATGGTGGTACGCCGTCTTTTTGCACCCGCTTATGGATAAACTCGAGTAAATCGCGTTGCTTTTTTGTCAACATGTTCGAACCTCTATCACGCCTTGTCTCGTAATGTTCTACTCATGTTCTTGTTTTGTGTCAAGTTGGATGGGTATTTTCGTCGAATTCATCTCATAAAAGAATATAAGGCACTTCGGCACCGGCGCCGAGTGCGGGCGCGTGTGGCGGGCGCACCAAAAGTGCATTTGCCTGCGCCAAGACGCTTAATAACGCGCTGTCTTGTCGGTCAAATGGGGTTAATTGACCGTTTGAAAAGCTGGCCCGCATATAGTGTTCACGCGGACCGTTTCGAGCAATCGCGCAAACCAACGGCGCCAGAGTGTGGCGGGTTTGTTCAGCGGGCAATCCGAGCATGTGACGGATCACCGGCGTTAGAAAAACATGACCGCACACCATGGATGAGACCGGATTACCGGGCAGTCCGATCATGGGCGTATCTTTAATCCGTCCCGCCATCAGGGGTTTGCCGGGGCGCATCGCAACTTTATAAAAAGACTGCTGCATTCCCAAAGATTTTCCAGCCTTAGCAACAAGGTCGTGATCACCCACCGAGGCCCCCCCTATCGTCACGATTAGATCTGCTGTCAGGGCCAATTCGAACACCATTTGCAGGGCGGGGATGGTGTCGCGGGCAATGGGCAGTATGCGAACCGCTGCGCCGCTTTCTTCAAGTAGGGCTTTTAAACCAAAACAATTCGAGGCGATAATCTGGTCGTCGCGGGGGTTTTGGCCAGGCATGACCAATTCATCGCCAGTCGATATCACAGCGACAACCGGTTTGCGCCGGACCGGTACAAGCGGGTGGTTCATTGACGCAAGCAGCGCAACATCCGCAGGACTGAGCCGCCGTGGCGCCGCGATCACCTCACCGCGTTTGAAATCTGATCCGGACGGACGAATATGTGTTTTGGGGTCAACCTCAGTCACAACAATCATGCCATCTGCATCGCGTTTCACATCTTCTTGGATGACCACATGTTGTGCGCCTTGCGGCAGGGGGGCGCCGGTGAAAATCCGCACCGCTTCCCCCGCGCCAACCATGCCTGAGAATCGGTGGCCGGCTGCCGCCTCGCCAATCACCCGATAACGCGCGCCTGGTGCAAGGCCCGCAGTTTGCACCGCATAGCCATCCATCGCCGAAGCGGCGAACGGCGGTTGATCGCGCGCGGCCTCAACAGGACGTGCAAGCACGCGCCCTGCCGCAAGATGTAAGGGCACGATTTCTTCCGGTCCCGGCTCGACCAAAGTGACAAGCCGTTTAAGTGCTTCAACAACAGTTATCATAAAATTTTGCGGTCTTCTGCCATCTGATCATTTTCCCATTGCTCATATGTCCGTCCATCGTGGGCTAATTTCCACTCTGTGCGTCCATTTGTGGACCGGCCGTTAACAATAGCGCCTGCTGCACTTGGGCTAGAAAATGCGTAGTTTTTTGTAAATCGTGTTTGTTTGCCATCTATGACAAGAGTGCCATTATTGCATAATTCATGATATAATTTGTGATAATGGGTTTTTTGTGTGGTATCACCAACCCATTTATCCCGCCCTAACGATCCTGCTTGAACAACGAGTTCACCTTTTCTTAAAAAGGCTTTAGCGTTCACGCCAGACCTAGGCTTTACTAATTCGAAGACAATAACTGGAGTTTCTTGCTGTCCTGCATCGGAAGAGACAGCCACTGACTTATCTAAAAACGTATCGACCCGGATGGCGGGCAGAACAATTTGAAGCGTTTCCAAGAAAGATTCCATATTCGCTATATCAGCTTCAGATAAACTGCTTTTTGGCGNTATATTCGCGTTTTCTAAACTCGAGTGACTGATACTTTTTGCAATTTCGACCAAACGAGATTCTAAGTATTTCACATGCGCTTTATGTAGACTATTTGCGGCAGTTGTGATCAACACAGCGTTGTCCCACCAATCCTTTTGCACGGCATGTTCTTTGATGCGCTTTGAAAGCTTCTCTGCTTCGCCAATATAAGCCAAATTCCGACCGTCAAGGTCACCGATCAAAATATACACGCCGGTGTAATCAGTTTCTGGACGTGCCAAAGCCTCCTTTAACTGCGTTCGTGGTATTCTAAGAACATGGCCTGTCCAGTTGAAAACCCCGGCAGTTAGCATTCCGTCCGGACGACCATCCGTAAAAAACAGTTGCAATGATCGACCGTTTACATTCATAACACCTCATAACGCCCTGATTTTCCGCCATCTTTCAAGACAACGTGGATGCCGCCGATCTCCATTGCCTTATCCACCGCCTTGGCCATGTCATAGATTGTTAAAGCTGTGATACTCACCGCACTTAACGCCTCCATTTCCACACCGGTTTGACCAGTGGTCTTGACTGTCGCGTGAATACGCACACCGGGCAATGTTGCATCAGGGGTCAATTCGATCGCCACTTTGCTGATCGGCAACGGGTGACACAAGGGGATCAGGTCGGATGTTTTCTTGGCACCCATAATCCCTGCCAGCCGGGCAACCCCCAGAACATCGCCTTTTTTAGCGCGATTTTCAACAATGATATCATAAGTTTCTTGCGCCATTTTAATGTAACACACGGCTTCGGCAATTCGGGATGTGGTGGCTTTTTCGGACACGTCGACCATATGCGCCGCGCCCTGACCGTCAAAATGGGTGAGGTCCGCCATTACGCTGCCCCCGCCAGTGCCGGGTTGGCCAGCAGGCTGCGCGTCGCCTGCTCTACATCCGGTTGCCGCATCAGGCTTTCTCCGATTAAAAAGCTTCGGGCGCCAAAGCTGGCCATTGCTGCCAGATCAGCCGCCGTGCTCAGACCCGATTCCGACACCAAATGACGCCCTTCGGGCACTCTTTGCGACAGAATGCGGGTGGTATCGAGGCTGGTTTCAAAGGTTTTCAGATTGCGATTGTTGACCCCGATCAAAGGTGATGACAGCCTAAGCGCCCGATCCATTTCTGCACCATCATGCACTTCGATCAACACGTCCATGCCCCAGTCAAATGCGGCCTGTTCCAATTCTGCGGCCTGCGCATCCGACACCGAGGCCATGATGATCAAAATACAATCCGCGCCCAGAGCCCGCGCCTCGGCAACCTGATAGGTGTCATACATGAAATCTTTGCGCAATACCGGCAGGTTGGTCGCCGCTCGCGCTGACGACAAAAACGATTTTGCACCCTGAAAACTCGGGGTATCCGTCAGAATCGACAGGCAGCAAGCCCCCCCCGTCTCATAGGCTCGAGCCAGTTCTGCGGCATCAAAATCGGCGCGGATCAAACCTTTTGAAGGGCTGGCTTTCTTCACCTCGGCGATCAGGCCATAACCGGCGCTTGCAGCCTGTATCAAGGCTGTGGCGAAGCCCCGTGGCGGGCTGGCCTCGCGCGCCTCAGATTCTATTTCAGTCAGAGGTTTTAAGGCTTTGTCGGCGGCCACCTCCTGCAGTTTATAGGCTTTTATTTTGTCGAGAATAGTCAAGCTCATGAAGTCTCCGATGTGATCCGGGCAACGGTGTCGATTTTATCCTTTGCGGCCCCGCTGTCGATACTGTGTCGGGCCATGTCTACAGCTTGGACGTTGTCATCTGCAACACCGGCCACGATCAGGGCTGCGGCGGCATTCAGCAGCACTGCATCGCGGTATGCGCTGTGTGCTCCGTTCAACAGCGCCCGAAACGCGGTGGCGTTATGGGCTGGGCTCCCACCAAGAATAGTCTCGAACGGATGTACGGGCAGCCCAAAGTCATCGGGGTGTATCTCGGCCTCGGCCACGCTGCCATCCGTGTCGAGCATCGCAACCCAACTGACGCCGGTGATGGTCAATTCATCGGTACCATCGCTGCCGTGAACCAGCCAAGCGCGCTCAGAGCCAAGCTGCTCAAGGGTTTGCGCCATTGGCAAGATTAAATCTCGGCTGAACGCGCCCGTGAGTTGGCGTTTGACACCAGCAGGATTGGTCAGCGGGCCAAGAATGTTGAAAATCGTGCGGGTGCCCAATTCAGCGCGGACCGGCCCGACATGGGCCATGGCGGGATGGTGCATCGGTGCCATCATAAAGCCAATACCAGCACTGTTTAAAGATTTTTCCACGAGGTCCGGGCCAACCATGACATTGATGCCCATCTGCGACAGGGCGTCTGCAGCGCCGGATTTTGACGACAGGTTGCGATTGCCGTGTTTGGCGACAGGAACACCGGCCCCAGCAACCACGAAGGCCGTGGCGGTGGAAATGTTCAGCGTGCCCTTACCATCGCCGCCGGTACCGACAATATCCATTGCGCCTTTCGGCGCGCGCACACGGTGGCATTTGGCCCGCATCACAGCGGCCGCGGCAGCATATTCTTCGACGGTTTCGCCGCGCGTGCGCATGGCCATCAACAGCCCCCCAATTTGACTGGGTGTGGCCTGTCCTGCAAACAGCGCGCTAAAGGCGCTCTCGGCCTCGGCACGGGTCAACGGCCGGTCGGCAGCGGCACCGATAAGGGTTTTCAGCTGTTCGCTCATGCTGCAACTTTCATTGTTTTGAGAAAATTATCAAAAAGCGCATGCCCGTGTTCGGATGCGATTGATTCGGGGTGGAACTGCACCCCGTGGATCGGCACGTCGCGGTGTTGCAGCCCCATAATAGTGCCATCCTCGAGTTCAGCTGTCACCTCAAGACACGCGGGCAGGCTCGCGCGTTCAACCACCAAAGAATGGTACCGCGTTGCCTCAAACGGATTGGGCAATCCGGCAAATAAACCTTTTGCGCGATGCTGCATCCGGCCCATTTTACCGTGTACAATCTCGTGGCAGCGCACCACGCGCCCTCCGAAGGCCTGCCCTATGGTTTGATGACCCAAACAGACGCCCAACAGCGGTGTCAGCGTGGCTGCTGCGGCCGCTGTAAGACCCAGACAGACCCCGGCTTTATCCGGGTCGCACGGGCCCGGCGCCAAGACTATTCCTGTAGGTTTCATCGCCATCGCCTCTTCGACTGTCACCGCGTCATTGCGTCTTACCACAACATCGGCCCCCAACTCCCCCAAATAATGCACCACATTATAAGTGAAACTGTCATAATTATCGATCAGTAGCAGCATTTTTTACGTCTTTGCTCTAAAGGGGCTAGAGGCCCGGGCCTTGGTCGCGATATACATGGTCAGGGTTGCGTCCCACCGTCAAGGGGCGCAAGAGTTAAAAACGGTGTGTTGTGAAAAAGAAGCGAGGAACAACGACGTGACACGTGGTATGGTAATCGGTATGATCTGCGGTTTCATTGTCGCGGTGGCCGCGCTTGCCGGTCTGTCTTTGCTGACAGGCTTGCAGGACGGAGTTGCAGAGGGCCCTTCAGAGCCGCCCGAGGTCACCTCGAATCTGTCAAACGCACGCTTGGTTCCGGCCACTGATGTGATTGCGGTCAGCCCTTTGAGCGTGGTGAAAGACGCTTCTAAACCCGTCGGACCCGAACTGATGGCCCGCGCGCCGGACAACCCACAACTCTGGTCGGGCCGATTGGAAGTTGTTGGGATCGCTTTTCCTGAATTTGCCGCAGCGCCGCAGCAAACCATCCCGCGCAAAGTTTCAACGACGCCGCGTGAAAAAGGCGTCGTAATTGGCAATGCCCGTATGGCGCCGTTTTACCGGAAAATCCCGACGCCGGTTGCGGGTGTTGTCCCAAATGAAGGACCTGCAAGCAGTCTTACTAGTTTCGCCGCCGACATTAACCGCAAGCGTAAAAACAGCGAAACAGGTGCCGCCAAGGATCAACCCTTACGCAATAACACGTCTGGGACCAAACCTGCACTGGTGCGGTTTTCCGAGCCTTTAGACATTGACCCTGACAAGCCAAAAATGTCGATTATCCTGCTGGATGATGGCGCACACAACGTTGATCTCGATATTCTGGAAGCGTTTCCCTATCCGATCACCTTTGCGCTTGATGCCAGTTGGAAGGGCGCTGCCGTAGCGATGAAAAGCTATCGTCGCCGGGGTTTTGAAGTGATGGTGCTGGCCGAATTTGCCGATGAGGTCAAACCTGATACCGCGCGAAAGATATTGCAAAATGATCTGCGCAAGTTGCCACAAGCCGTCGCCGTGATGGAAGCACGGCAGGGTGGGGTACAGGCGAGCCTGTCTGTCTCGGATAGAATCACCCGACTTTTAAGGGCCACAGGCCACGGGCTGGTTCTGTTTCCAACACCTTTAAACGCGGCCCGGACACTGGCGCAGAAATCTGGTGTTCCAGCGGCCACCATTTTTCGGGATTTTGACGGCAAAGGCCAATCCGCTCGGGTGATTCGAAAATTCCTCGATCAGGCCACACGAAAAGCCCGTAGCGATGGGTCGGTTATCATGATCGGCAGGGTGCGGTCCGAAACTATAAAAGCCTTGGTGCTTTGGGGGTTACAGAACCGGGTCAACCATGTGGCGCTGGCACCAATCTCGACGGTGCTGCAGACCGAGGGTCTGCAGTGAGCCGAAAACGCCTAGCTGTTTGATCCGCCGTTAAAGCGGGCTGCGTCCGCCGCAGCGCGACGGATCGCGTTCGATTTATCAATGGTTTCTTGATGCTCGGCCTCGGGGTCACTGTCATAGACGATTCCGCCGCCAGCCTGAATATACAGCTTCTTATCTTTGATCACCGCTGTACGCAGCGCAATACACATGTCCATATCACCGCCGGCGCTGATATAGCCTAAGCCACCGCCGTAAATACCGCGCTTTTCCGGCTCTAACTCGTCGATTATTTCCATTGCCCGGACTTTTGGCGCGCCGCTCACTGTTCCGGCGGGCATACCGGCAAAAAATGCCGATAGCGCATCTTGATCATCGGCCAGTGTGCCGACGACGTTTGATACAATATGCATCACATGCGAATAGCGCTCTATGGTGAATTCCTCGGTTGGCCGCACGGTGCCTATTTTTGCAACCCGCCCTACATCATTGCGCCCCAGATCAAGCAACATCAGGTGCTCTGCCAATTCTTTTTCATCAGCCAAAAGGTCGGCTTCCAAGGCCCGGTCTTCTTCGGGGGTTGCGCCCCGTCGACGGGTTCCGGCAATCGGCCGGATCGTTACTTCTTGACCGAATACCCTCACGAGAATTTCGGGGCTGGCACCCACCACTTGAAAGCCCCCGAAATTAAAATAGAACATAAAAGGTGATGGGTTGGTCTGGCGCAGTGACCGATACAATGAAAACGGCGGCAGGGGGAAATCCTGCGTCCAGCGCTGAGAGGGAACCACCTGAAAAATATCGCCAGCGCGAATGTAATCCTTGGCCTTTTCAACTGCCGCTAGATAGGCGGATTTGGTAAAATTTGAGACCGGTGGCGCAATGTCTGCCGCCTCTCCTAGATCGCGGTTGACCTGCGGCAACGCCCGTTCAAGGTCCCGCACCGCATCCATAACCCGTTCTGCGGCCTGCGCGTAAGCGGCACGGGCGGATTGTCCGTCACTGACCCAGGCGGGCGATACCACCGTCACCTCGCTCTTGACGCCGTCAAGCACCACGATCACCGACGGGCGCAACATCACAGCATCAGGCAGCCCCAGCGGATCCGGGTTTATATTTGGCAGATGTTCCACCAACCGGATCATGTCATAGCCCAGATAGCCAAAAAACCCAGCGGCGGCTTGCGGCATATCTTCGGGAAGATTGATACGGCTTTCGTCAATCAAGGCGCGCAAGACATCCAGTGGCGGACCCTTTTGTGGCTCAAAGTGATCTGGATCAAATCGGGCTTGGCGGTTCACCTGACTGTTGTGGCCGCGGCATGTCCAAATAATGTCGGGCTTCATCCCGATGATCGAATAGCGACCCCGGACCTCGCCCCCGGTCACCGATTCGAGCATAAAAGCATCGCGCGCTGCGCCGGTGAGCTTCAGCATTAAAGAAACTGGCGTGTCCAGATCAGCCGCAAGACGGGTAAAAACAATCTGGTTCTCACCCCTTAGATAAGCGGTTTCAAAGCCGTTGAAATCCGGGGTTAGCGCCATATCAGTTCCTTGTAGTCATTCAGGTTACTGAAATTGGGCATGAACCGCATTCAGAGCTTGTTGATCCAATTCAAAGCCAATTCGGCTTTGAAGATCACTGGCAAAGGCGGCAAAAATATCCTGCGACAAGTCATTGATAGCTTGCGCATTGATCGCCTCACGCATCTGCCCGTCTAAGTCGGCGTCCGCCTTGCGCGGCAACACCGCATCGAGCCGGACCAAAACAACGCTGTCGGTATCATCCAGCATCGTCATTGTGCCGGGCTCAGCATCAAAAACCTGCGTCACCAATGCGTTGGGCGCGCCTTCGATGTAATCGCTCCGCGTGCGTTCGGTTTCGATCTGGGCGCGCAGATCAAGGCTTTCGAAACTGGCGTCGGTGCTCAGGTTGGCCGAAAGCGCCTCACCCTTTCGCCGCAAGTGTACCATGGTCTCATTTTTGGTCCACTGCGCAATAACCGCCTCGCGCACTGTGTCCAACGGCTTTGGCGCTGGCGGTACAATGGCGTTCAGGCGCAGCGCAAAAATACCGCCGTCAGGCAGGGCGATCAGTTCGGGAAAGCTGTCTTCGGTCACGGANGCTGCAGCCACTTTAAATTCTTGATAAGCGGCGAGCNCCTGAGANACGTCGCTGTGCCAATCGATGGTTTGCAATTCCATATCCGTCTCACCGGCCAATTCTTCCAAAGTGGCTCCGGCAGCCAACAGATCGTCAATATTGGTCACTTGCTCATCAATTTCTCCACGCGCCAGATCCANCGCCAATTCGTTGCGCAATGGTCCGCTGGCCNCCTCTAAGGACGTGGCTTGGGCTTTCANGATGCCNTNGACCCGAAACAATGCCGGCCCGATAGCGCTGTCAAACGGGCCTACAACCTGATCAAGTTCTGCGGCAAAAACTGCCGCGCCGGCTGCGCCCAAGGCATCTTTGTCCAGATCTCCCATATCGACGTCGGTCAACGCCAGTCCGCGGTCTTCAACCAGACGGTCAAAAGTGATGGCGTCAACTTCGATCTGGGCTTTGGCCTGCGCGGCCTCGGTGGCGTCGGTAAAGGCCAACCTGTCGACCAAGCGACGTTCGGGTTTGTTAAAGTCTGACTCACGGGCTTTATACAGCTCGGCAATTGCGGCGTCGCTGACCTCAACCCCGTCCACCAGTTGTGTCGGTGTAAGTTGGACATAGGAGATCTGCTTGATCTCGGGCGTCGTGTAAAGTTCCAAATTATCGGTGTAGAAGGCTTCCAGCACAGTTTCGGACGGGGCGACAATGGCCGCATCCAAATCAGTTGCATCAATGCGTGCCCAGGTGAAATTGCGGCGTTCGCCAATGTAATTGAGCAGTTGGTTGGCATAGGTATCCGGCATCGTCAGCCCAGATACCACCGCTGCCTCNACCAGTGAGCGGGCAGTTTCCTCGCGCAAGTTGGACTCGAATTCGGCCTCGCTCAGACCGGCATTTTCAAGGGCGAAACGATAATTATCGCGGCTAAAACTGCCGTCGATGCTTTGAAACGCCGACACGCCGACGACCTGTTTGCGCAGGTTCTCATCGCCAATGGACAGACCTAAACTGCTGGCTTCGTGATCAATGGCACGTGCAACCAGCAATTGCTGTAAGACTTGTTGGTCGATTCCAAAGGCCTCGGCTTGCTGAAAACTAATCGGCTGGCCGACCTGTTGTTGAATTCTGCGCAATTCTTCTTGGAGNGCACGCACATATCGCTGCACTTCGATCTGTTTGTCGCCGACCGCTCCAACAGACCGGATATTGCCAGATAGGTTGGTGGCGCCAAAGCCCGCCAATCCGACAATCAGTAAGGCTAAAATAACCCAAACGAATCCTTTGGATATAGATTTTCCACGCGCTGCCATATTGCCTCCTTAAGATCTGTCGGTCTGGATGCCGCTTTGACGCTGTTTACGCGCCTGAGACCGGCTGAGCAAGCGGCAAGCGCAGGCTCTGCAGTCGGGCGAAGAGATTTTNGATCTCGTTCGCGTTTATATTGGCAAAGGCAACCCTGATTTCAGTCGCCCCGCGTGGATCACCGGGTGGCGTAAACATTGTGCCAGGCAACGCCAAGACCCCAATATCGCGCACCATATGCTGCGCCAATAGATCCGAGGGCAGGGCGAAGGGATGCCGCAGATAGGCGAAATAAGCACCGAGCCCCAGCAACTGCCAGCCCTGAGGTTGCAGTGCCGAAAACCCCTGTGAAATTGCCTGTCGCCGGTCAAGTATCTCCAATCTCTCTGCGGCCAGCCAGTCGCGCAGGTTTTGCATCCCCCAAAGCGCTGCATGCTGCCCCAGTTGCGGGGCACAAATGGCAATACTGTCGAGAAATTTTTCGACTTCGGCAAGTCGGGACTGGCTGGCAACAAGCGCTCCAACCCGGTGTCCGGTGAGACGGTAGGCTTTGGAAAACGAATATAACTGTACCAAAGTGCCAGACCAGTCTTGGTTTTGAAACAACCGATGCGGCGGTTGGGCGCGGCTGTCAAAATCGCGGTACGTCTCGTCGAGTATCAGGGCGATTTTGCGGGATTGCGCCAAAGCAAAGAATTCCGAAAGCAGAGATTCGGGATATTCCACGCCAGCGGGGTTGTTGGGGCTGACGAGNGCAATCGCCTTAGTGCGGGGGGTGATCAGCTCCGCGGCCCGAACGGGATCNGGCAGCATCCGGTTATCGGTTGGCAGAGCCCGCGCCGTCACACCGGCCATATCGAGGCACATTTTATGATTGAAATACCANGGGACGGGCAGAATAATCTCGTCACCCTGATCAGTCAGACAGGCAACTGCCGCTGCGAAGGCCTGATTGCAGCCTGCGGTGACCGCGACTTGTGTCGACGCAATGTCACCACCGTATTCCGTGCACCAACGATTGCCAACTTCAGCGCGCAGAGCAGGCAGACCTAAAACCGGCCCGTATANATGNATATCAGGCTCGTCTTGAACCAGCCGGGCCATTTCGGCGCGCAAGGCATGTGGCGGCGGATCAACTGGCGCGGCCTGGCTGACATTAATCAATGGATAGGTGGCTGAAAAATCAAGACCGTCCAGCCAGCTCAGAGCCTGCATAACCGGCGGCGCAAAGGTTGCTTTTGTACGGGTCATGGCCATGTGCTGATCCTTAATAGTCACCGTTTTTGCAGCTCAGTCCTTGCCACGATAAGGCTCAACATATTGCAAAGCCATGTCCCATGGAAAGAAAATCCATGTGTCNTGGCTGACTTCTGTGATGAANGTATTGACCATCTCGCGNCCCATNGGCTTAGCATATACTGTGGCGATATGCGCATTCGGCATGTGGGCTTTAACCAGTTCGAGCGTTTTGCCCGTATCAACAAGATCATCGATTACCAACACACCGGTGCCGTCACCAACCAAATCCCGACTTGGNCATTTGATNACCCGTGGTTCCGATTGCGACTGATGATCATAAGATTTTACGCTGATTGTATCGACCATGCGAATATCCAATTCGCGGGCCACGATCATCGCGGGGGCCATACCNCCGCGTGTGATCGCCACCACGGCCCGCCAAGGAGCACCAGCCGGTCCCTGCCCATCCAGCCGCCAAGCCAGTGCACGCGAATCGCGGTGCAGCTGATCCCAACTGACGTGAAAGCCTTTTTCATGTGGCAGTCTGTCCATTTTATCCCCCTCAGAGACCGTCATCGCATGGGATGCTCCCTCTGTATTGCTTATCTTTTTGGCCATTCTTTTCTTTGGTGCCCTCCAGCCGGTCTGATCCAGCCTTGCAGACTGTGTGCTTAAGTCTTGGTAATGTCAGGTGCGTCCACGGCCTTCATGCCAACGACGTGATATCCGGCGTCTACATGCAGGTTCTCACCGGTTGTCCCCGACCCCAGATCAGACAGCAGGAATAGGGCTGCCTTGCCCACTTCATCCTGCGTCACATTGCGCCGCAGCGGCGAATTGTATTCGTTCCACTTCATAATATAGCGAAAATCACCAATGCCTGACGCTGCAAGTGTCTTGATNGGACCTGCAGAAATGGCNTTGACCCGAATACCATCTTTGCCCAAATCTTCNGCAAGATATTGCACCGATGCCTCAAGTCCGGCTTTCGCAACTCCCATGACGTTGTAATGCGGCATCACCTTTTCAGCGCCGTAATAGGTCAGTGTCAGGCAAGAGCCGCCGTTTGTCATCATCTTCTCGGCCCGTTGCACCACGGCGGTGAACGAATAAACCGATATATCCATGGTCATCCGAAAGTTGTCGCGGCTGGTGTCGACATAGCGGCCCCGCAACTCGCCTTTGTCCGAGAATCCAATGGCATGGACAATAAAGTCCAAGCTGTCCCAATGCGTCGNNAGNTCAGCAAATAGGCGGTCAATCGAGGCCTCGTCAGCNACATCACATTCCAGCACCAGATCACTACCCACCTGCGCNGCGAGNGGAATAACCCGNTTCTTTAAGGCCTCTCCCTGATAGGCAAAAGCCAGTTNNGCTCCGGCCTCACCGCAAGCTTTGGCGATGCCCCAAGCGATTGATTTATCGTTGGCCAGCCCCATGATNAGGCCGCGTTTGCCGGCCATAAGTTGGTTAGACATTACTTTTTTCCTCAATGGTGACGGGTCCCTGACCGTTTAGGCGATTGCTTGCCCTTCAGCAAGGCTGCGCTATTTTATATTTACANGGGTAGGATGTGGGCAGCCGCCGTGGTAAATAGGTACAGGTACAAACCGGAGCAATAATATGACAGTCAGAACCGGAATATTTGCAGGCGCATGCCCGTTCACCTTGGCACGCAACTGGTTGGGTGAGGCTGAAAAGACCGAGATCAATGACCCCAATGCGATAGCTTTATCAACCGTTGATGCACAGGGCATGCCCAATGCACGGGTGGTTCTGCTCAAGGCGATTGAAGACGATGGGTTCGTCTTTTACACCAATTACACTAGCGCCAAGGGCCAAGAAGTGGAGCAAGCGCAAAAAGCTGCCTTCGTGATGCATTGGAAATCCTTACGCCGCCAAATACGGGTGCGGGGAAAAGTCACCCGCCACACCAAAGCAGCCTCGGATCAATATTACCAATCTCGGGGTCTTCAAAGCCGTTTGGGTGCTTGGGCTTCGCAACAATCTCAACCTTTGGCGTCACGTGAGGCGTTAATGCAGGAGGTTGAAAGGGTCGCAGATGTCTATGGTGATTCGCCCCCACGCCCTGACCATTGGGGCGGGTATCACATTGCGCCGGATGAGATTGAATTTTGGGCAGACGGCGCTGCGCGCCTGCACGATAGGTTCCGCTGGACACGCAAGGCGGACAGGAGACAGTGGTCAATTACACGATTAAACCCATGACTAAAAAGATTTTATCTGGAACTGGCTCTTCATGATGAACATGAGCTGGTGTGATGTTTAGATAACCTAAAGTGATTAATGCTTGCCAATTGGTGTCTGTATGGCGCAGATACTTTGTCATAGCTGACTGTTTGATGGATCGTATCAGTGAGAATTAGGGTGCGTTAGCTGGATTTTGCGTGTTGAGCTGTTGTTGTTGGCCCCGCACCATAAAACGGGAATAGTATTTTAAAATTGGATGACGGAAGGCACATCATCCGATTACATACAATGTGAGCGGGGTTAAGATGAATTATAATATCGGATTTTTTGGAATTCCGGTTACTAACTGGCGCAACCCGGCAATGGCACCGCCCTGTATTTTTTAACGGCTTTCAGATTGATAACATTTTGGTGATTTAAAGTGCAACAAGACAATGATTCTGCTCGCGTTATGCGGGGAGTGGTTAAATGGTTTGATCAGGCAAAAGGCTTTGGCTTTGTCGTGGCTGACACTGGCGGAGTGGACATTCTACTCCACGCTAACGTGCTGCGAAATTTTGGCCAAAGCTCGGTGGCAGATGGGGCCCACGTTGAAATTTCGGTACAAGACACTGCCCGTGGCATGCAGGCAGTTGCAGTTCTTAGCATCAAGCCACCTGAATGGGGCGCTCTGCCCTTACTGGCTGATTTTGAGGACATCGGAGAAGACGTGATAAAAGCGGCAGTTCTGGAACCAGCGCGGGTCAAATGGTTCGACAAGATCAAGGGATTTGGATTCGCAACGATTTTCAAACGTCCCGAAGATGTTTTCCTACATATCGAAGTTTTGCGCCAGTCTGGCTTATCCGACCTGGCACCCGGTGAAGCTTTGGCTGTAAAAGCCATTGATGGCAAGCGTGGTCGCATGGCCGTGGAAATCCGCGCTTGGGATTTGGCGTTGAACGACTCATGAAATTCTTTCAGATCTGCTGGACCAGTGCAGCGCTTGTCTGGTGTTTTGCTTCACATGTTCTGGCGGCTCAATGTTCGGATGGGATTGTTAAACTGCGTGGTGACTGGGGCGCTGTGACGTTTCGCGTTGAGGTGGCCGACACCAAAGCCAGCCGAGCGCGCGGTTTGATGCACCGCGAACATCTCGCAGCGCAATCGGGCATGCTATTTCTTTATCCAGCACCGCAAAGCGTGAGCTTTTGGATGCGCAACACCCTTATCCCTTTGGATATGCTATTTATAGATCAGGCGGGGCTGGTCTCCATGATCCATCACCGGGCCGAACCACATGACGAGAAACTGATATACGGTGGGAAAGAGGTGCTGTCTGTGCTTGAGATAAATGGCGGGATGGCCACCGAGTTGGGGATCACTGTCGGGTCAGAGGTGCAGTCACCGCTGTTACCACAAAAAAGCGCCGCTTGGCCCTGTTCGTGAAAATTTATATCAAACAGGCCTTTTCAATTCCGAATGGGCCAGTTAGACACCCGTTAGGTCCGGGGCGTAGCGCAGTCTGGTAGCGCACCTGTTTTGGGTACAGGGGGTCGCAAGTTCGAATCTTGCCGTCCCGACCAGTTTTCTAAAACCCAGAGTTCAATCGGGCGAGGTGGCGTTTGTCCGCGTACCACTAGCGAGGCAATCGCAGGGCGGTTTTTTTGCTGAGCACTGCGGTGGAAGCTGGTTTCCTTAATAAAATATTAACGAAAAAATAAATTTATACCACTGCGTCTCTCAAGTTACTAATTTTTTTAAAATATGAATTTTAGTGAAATTAAACCAAAAATAATTTTGCTAAGAATCGGCATTTCAGCTCATCGTTTAGATCAGTATGTGCTGCTAAAGCTCAGTGTATATTCAAAATTTTAAAATGGATTTTTATGCTAGCTTGAATACCGGGATTAAATTGTGGGGCGATCCCCGACGATATGATTTTAACACCTGTGCTGTGGTCAATCGAAAAATCTGCTTTTTAGAAAATTAAATTGATTGACCAGACGGGGCTAAATACGGCAGGTAGTGTCTGTCGGTCGCCGCATACGCTATATGTAGTAGCTGACGAGGGATAGTATAAGCTACAGATGGCGGGCTCCAAGTGACGCATTGCGTTCACGTGCGGCATTCTGCTTCTTTTCAGACCCCTCAAAGTAAAAGAGCGATCAAACGACACAACCTGACGACAGGGCAGTTGGAGCGCAGGTAGAATAATGAGGCAACGACACGATGAAAATTGAACGTAAATTCACCGAGGCAGGCAAAGACGCATACGCAAACATAGAATTTGTTAAAACGTCGTCGGAAATCCGCAATCCCGATGGAACAATTGTATTTCACCTCGACGACGTAGAGGTGCCCGCTAGTTGGAGCCAAGTCGCATCGGATGTNTTAGCACAAAAATATTTTCGCAAAGCCGGCGTGCCTGCAAAGCTGCGCAAGAGCCGGGAAAAGGGCGTGCCGTCGTTTTTATGGCGGTCAGTGCCCGACGGTGACGCAGTGGCCTATGGTGGCGAGACGTCAAGCAAGCAGGTTTTTGACCGGTTAGCCGGTGCGTGGACCTATTGGGGCTGGAAGGGTGGCTATTTCACGTCAGAATCTGACGCCTCAGCCTATTATGATGAAATGCGTTACATGCTGGCGACTCAGCGGGCGGCGCCAAACAGCCCACAGTGGTTCAATACGGGGCTGCACTGGGCTTATGGGATTGATGGGCCTAGCCAAGGTCATTTTTACGTCGACTACAAATCCGGCAAGCTGACCAAATCAACTGGAGCTTATGAACATCCGCAACCCCACGCTTGTTTCATTCAATCGGTCAGTGACGATCTGGTGAACGAGGGGGGAATCATGGACCTGTGGGTGCGTGAAGCGCGCCTGTTTAAGTACGGCTCTGGCACCGGTACGAACTTTAGTTCGCTGCGTGGATCAGGCGAAGCACTCTCTGGTGGCGGCCAATCATCGGGCTTAATGGGATTTCTAAAGATCGGCGACCGTGCAGCAGGTGCGATCAAATCGGGTGGNACCACCCGTCGGGCGGCCAAAATGGTCATTTGCGATGCAGACCATCCCGANATCGAGGANTTTATCAATTGGAAAGTGCGCGAAGAGCAGAAAGTTGCCAGCATCGTCGCAGGTTCAAAGATGCACGAAGCNCGCTTGAACGAGATCTTTGGCGCGATAAGGGCGTGGGACGGCAGTAGCGAGGACGCGATCGACCCAGTTAAGAACGCTCAGTTGAAAGCGGCAATTCGCGCCGCAAAAAAAATGTCCATCCCCGAAACATATGTCAAACGCGTGCTAGATTACGCCAAACAGGGGTATGCCAGCATTGAGTTTCCAACCTATGATACAGATTGGGATTCCGAGGCCTATGCCTCGGTGTCGGGCCAGAATTCGAACAACTCGATCCGAGTCACTGATGCATTCCTGAAAGCGGTGGAAAATGACGCAGACTGGGAATTAATTCGCCGCACAGATGGCAAAGTCGCCAAAACCATCAAGGCCCGCGCCCTGTGGGAAGACGTCGGTCACGCNGCNTGGTCNTGTGCNGATCCNGGCATTCAATATCACGATACAGTCAANGCGTGGCATACCTGTCCCGAAGATGGCGAAATTCGGGGCTCGAATCCATGTTCGGAATACATGTTNCTTGACGATACGGCCTGTAATCTTGCGTCAATGAACCTTCTGACGTTCTTACAGGANGGTGTGTTCAACGCNGANGAGTANATGCACGCCACCCGCCTGTGGACGCTGGCGTTGGAAGTCTCTGTCATGATGGCACAATTTCCGTCAAAGGAGATCGCCAACCGCAGCTATGAGTTCCGCACGCTTGGTCTTGGATTTGCAAATATAGGCGGTTTGCTAATGAACTTGGGCTACGGGTATGACAGCAATGAGGGGCGATCATTGTGTGGTGCACTTTCCGCAATCATGACTGGCGTGTCCTATGCAACCAGCGCGGAAATCGCNGGTGAGCTCGGGGCGTTCAGCGGTTATGAGCGTAATAAAGACCATATGTTGCGAGTGATCCGCAATCACCGCAATGCCGCCCATGGCAATACCGACGGCTATGAGGGGCTTGCGATAAAACCGGTCCCACTGGATATGAAAAATTGCCCAGATCAGGATCTGGTAGATCTGGCCAAGATTTGTTGGGACGAAGCACTAACGTTGGGAGAGCGTCACGGATTTCGCAACGCGCAAACCTCGGTCGTGGCGCCGACTGGCACAATTGGTCTGGTTATGGATTGCGACACCACCGGCATTGAGCCTGACTTTGCGCTGGTGAAATTTAAAAAACTTGCAGGTGGCGGTTATTTTAAAATCATNAACCAATCCGTTCCGGGCGCTCTGGAAAAATTGGGCTATCCAAGTTCACAAATNGAAGAGATTGTGAGCTATGCCGTGGGCCACGGCAGTATCGGCAACGCACCGGCGATCAATCACACGTCACTGATCGGTCANGGGTTNGGTCCGGCAGAGCTTGATAAAATCGAAGCGGCGCTCGGGTCTGCTTTTGATATCCGGTTTGTGTTCAACCAATGGACCTTAGGGCAGGACTTTTGTACCAAGGTGCTCGGCGTCCCAAGCGAAAAACTGTTGGACCCAACCTTTGACCTGCTGCGGCATTTGGGCTTTAGTAAGGCCGATATAGATCTGGCAAATGACCACGTCTGNGGCACAATGACCCTTGAAGGCGCGCCACATCTTAAATCAGAACATTACAGCATTTTTGATTGCGCCAATCCTTGTGGCAAGAAAGGCAAGCGTTATCTTAGCGTCAATAGCCACATTCACATGATGGCGGCATCCCAGTCGTTTATCTCNGGGGCGATCTCCAAGACCATCAACATGCCGAACGATGCAACGATCGAAGACTGCCAAAAGGCCTATGAGTTGAGCTGGTCGCTTGGTGTCAAAGCAAACGCGCTGTACCGGGATGGGTCCAAACTCAGTCAACCACTGGCCACCGCTCTGGTGGAGGATGACGACGAAGCCGCCGAAATCCTTGAAACCGGCAGTATCAATGAAAAAGCCAAAGTGCTGGCTGAAAAAATCGTAGAGAAGGTGGTGATCAAGGAAATCGTACGCAGCAACCGGGAAAAAATGCCCGAGCGGCGCAAGGGGTACACGCAGAAAGCCGTTGTTGGCGGACATAAAGTGTATTTGCGCACCGGGGAATACAGCGACGGTTCACTGGGAGAGATTTTCATTGATATGCACAAAGAGGGNGCAGGCTTTCGGGCGATGATGAATAATTTCGCCATCGCTGTGTCCGTAGGGCTGCAATACGGTGTGCCNCTGGAAGAGTTTGTCGATGCCTTCACCTTTACCAAGTTNGAACCGGCNGGTCTGGTTCAGGGCAACGACAGTATCAAGAACGCCACCTCGATCCTTGATTATATTTTCAGAGAGCTTGCGGTGTCTTATCTTGACCGTACCGATCTTGCGCATGTCAAACCGGAAGGCGCCAGCTTTGATGATCTTGGTCGCGGCGAGGAAGAGGGGGTTTCAAACATCAAGGAATTGAGCGAAACAGCAGCAACTAAGTCTCTGGATGTGCTGAAACAAATCAGTTCATCGGGTTATTTACGCAAACGCCTGCCACAGGAATTGGTGGTCTTCCAAGGCGGGCAGGCCGTCGCTGGCAACGTTGCAGGTGACACGGCGCTCGCAACGGCGGCACAGATGGATGTAGCCCAAATAGCCAAGACCGGTAACGCAATAGCAGCCCCAGAGGCCGGTTTGCGGGTGCAAGCTAAGATGCAAGGTTATGAAGGAGAAGCGTGCGGTGATTGCGGCAATTACACATTGGTTCGCAACGGCACCTGCATGAAATGTAACACCTGCGGCAGCACTTCGGGCTGCTCGTAAGTATCAAGGTTAAGGGGCGGGTGCGCTCGCCCCTACGACGTTCAGGCCACAGGCAAAAAATTTTGGAGCAGTAACAACGATGAGCCTGAACGGCGAAACTGGGGGCCTTGCGCCCCCATTTTTATTTCCACAAATCTAAATAAAAACAGGAATTTCCGCGGTGTCCTTAAGNCTTTCTGTCACAAAACTAGCCGACACATCCATCAANGGCAGCCCCTTGATCAACCGCTGGTACAATCGGTCATAATCCGAAATATCACGCACCCGCGCTTTGATCAGGTAATCCAGATCNCCCGACATGCGGTAGAGGCCAATAATTTGGGCGATGCCCTGCGCGGTTTTTGCCAGTTGCTCGGTCCATTCAACCGAATGCTGTGCTGTTTTGATTTGAATGAACACCAACAAACCAAGATCCAGTTTTTCGGGATCGACCAGCGCGACGCGACGTGTGATAATACCAGCCGTTTCCAAGGCTCTGACCCGGCGCCAAACCGCATTGCGCGACAGGCCGACCATTTCACCCAAGCGATCAAGCGATATGTCACTGGANATTTGCAATTGTTTAAGAATTTTGCGGTCTAGGTGGTCAATATCCACAAATTACTCCTGTCTGTGGGAAATTTTTGCATNGTTAAGCCAATATTTTTTAAAATTGGGATATTGGAAACACTAATCTGGTCTAATCTTGGTTTAAAGTGAAAAAGTGAGGTGTACCATGTGGACAAGATTATTTTTAAATCACCCAAGATCCGTCGAAGAAAGCTATGGCGAACACGCCATCTTTGCAGGCCGCTTTGCCGCCCAGCTGTTTATCGCGGCATTCTGTGCGCTGATCCATGCCCTGATACCGGGGATGTTTGAAAAAACCGCCAGTAAGATTGTTGCAAAGCTTTATGCCCAGACCGCCGGACGGGGCGCTTAATGTGCCGGTGGGCCGCCTATGTGGGCCAGCCGGTTTTTCTATCTGACATCATTGCCAATCCTGTGCATTGTTTGATCGATCAAAGCCGCAATGCCGAAGAATGTAAGACCAATCTGAACGCAGACGGGTTTGGGGTTGCGTGGTATGGTCACCGACCCGAACCAGGGCTATACCGCGATGTTCATCCAGCTTGGTCCGACCCCAACCTGCGGGCGTTGTCTGAACAGGTGAAATCCGCCCTGTTTCTGGCGCATGTTAGGGCCTCGACCGGATCGGCAATCAGTCGCAACAATTGCCACCCGTTTGCGGTTGATCGGTGGAGCTTTATGCACAACGGACAAATCGGCGGGTTTGAGGCGGTGCGCAAATCGGCTGATATGTTGATCCCTGATGCTCTTTATCGTCACCGGCGCGGTGCCACCGACAGCGAAGCTTTTTTTCTGGTTGCCTTGGGCAACGGGATGGCGACCGATACTCTGGGTGCCATAGCCCGCACCATCACAACTTTTGAGGCGCTGGCGACCAAGACCCCGAAATTCCGCATGACTGCGGCCTTTTCGGATGGTCAAAAGCTCTATGCCGTGCGCTATGCTTCTGATGATCGCGCCCCGACGCTGTATCATCGTTGGAGCGCCGCACAGCAGGGCAGGGCGGTAGTGTCCGAGCCGTTCGATGCGGACAGCGGCGTCTGGGANGAAATCCCAAATCGTAGTTTTTGTATTTTTGACGGCCAACAGGTAAAAGTTGTCAAACTCTGAGCCTTGCAAACCGGTCTTTAAGTCGGATGGGTTGNNTTTTGCGCCGGGAAATTTGAGCGAACAAAGAAGATGTGCCCATTCAATGGGCGGTGATACTTTGGACATGAGCAAGGCCCGTACAGTTTGAACCTGAAGATTGGTGGATGGTCAAAACGTTCCTTGTACCACCAGTCCCAATGCTTAAATATCTTAATTGGAACCTTTGTAGTCCGCTGTCATTCAGCGGCACTGGACGGATTTTGAGACGCCTGCATCTCAGCCAATTCGGCGATGACGCGCTGCCACAAATCAGGGGGCTGGGCGCCCTGCACTACATGCTGTCCGGCGACAATAAATGTTGGAACAGACGTTATGCCCATCTGTCGGCCAGCGGTTTCTTTTTCGGCCACCACGTCACTGTCGGCGTCAGATGACAACAGTTTCTTGACGAGGGCGCCNTCCATACCGCCACGTTCACCCACCTGCACCAGAACTGCTGGATCGCCCAGATCGAGGCCCAGTTTGAAATAGGCGCGAAACAGCCCCGCAACCACNGGCGTTTGGCAGCCCTCAATCCCCGCCCAGTAAATCAACCGATGCGCATTGAATGTATTCGGCGTGGTCTTGATCTTGTCAAAAGCAATCTCCAGNCCGGCGCTTTGAGCGTGCTCGACCACCGGTGCATAGGCCCGCACGGCCTGTTCTTTGCCGCCAAATTTCGTCTCAAGATAGAGCCGCCGGTCCATGCCACCGGCTGGCATGTCAGGGTTGAGTTGAAACGGATGCCATTCGATATCGAAATTATGTTCCGGTGCAGCCTCCAGAGCACGATCCAAATGGGCTTTGCCAATATAGCACCAAGGGCAAATCGGGTCAGAAATAATATCCAGTTTCGTCATACGCTTGCCTTGTAATAATCGCGGAGTTTGTGCCGCAGTATCTTGTTGTTTGGCCCGGTTGGCAATCGAGAGATATGAACGTAAAGCCGAGGCTGTTTATACCGCGCTAGTCGGGTTTTAACAAAGCGGTTCACGGCGTCGTGATCCAAATCGACGGATCCGGTATAAAACGCCGCAATAACAGAGACATGTGGCCTGACCTCTACCTCGGTGACGGCAATATCTCCGATGTTCGGATATAGGCGTAGCGCTGCTTCNACTTCAAGCGGGCTAACGCGGTATCCGCCCGCAGTCATGATATCATCGGCGCGGCCACAATATTCAATCTGACCGTCCCGGTCCATGATGCCCTGATCGCCGGTGACGAACCATTCGCCATCCACCAAGCGACCCAACGCCTGTTTTGCGTGACGATACCCCAGCATCAGGCCCTGGTCGTGGCGCGAGATCGCAATCATGCCCTGTGTACCTATTGCAACCGGCCCGTCGTTATCTACTATCGCTACCCGCCGGCCGGTCTGGGGCAGACCTACGGCCCCGGGACGCGCCGGATGGGATGGGCTGGCCGATATAAAGGTCGAGCATTCCGACATGCCATACGCCTCATAAACCGGGCAGCCGGTGGCCCCCCTCCAAGCATTTTGCAACGTGTCGGGCATTTTCTCACCGGCACTCAGGGCATGGCGTAATTTGGGCAGCTCCAAAGTTGTTTGATCGGCCAAAATCTTACGAAATACAGCTGGAACAGCAGCAAAAATTGTAATCTCGTGGCGATTTAAAAGCTGCGGGAGATTGTTGAACTCGCCCGGCGTTGCGGAAATTACAGAAGTCGCGCCACACCGCCAAGGGTCTANAAGACCAGTGCCCAAAGTATAGGTCCAATTAAAGGCGCCGGCATGCAAAAGCCGGTCGGTCCTGTGAATATCNGCCCANTCCGCACCCATCATCCGGCGNGCCCAGATTGTTCGGTGGGCGTGCATTACCGCACGCGGGGTGCCCGAGCTGCCCGATGTATAAATAATATAGGCCAAACGATTAGGGTCACCGCGCAGATAAGACGCCGGTGGCCCTTGGCGCATNTCGCGCAGCNCGGCCAGATCGATGATCTGGCAAGCTGTATTTGCGGCGCGTTCTGTTGCAAAGCATCCGATTTCCGGGTCGTAAATAATGGCCGCAGGAGCAAGATCAAGGATAAGCTTGGCAATTTCGATTTCCGTAAGCTGGGCGGCGCAGGGCACCGGCACCAATCCCACAGCAATAGCGCCNAGAAAACTCANNGGAAAATCTATACTGTGACCCAGCCGTAACAACACAAGATCACCCGGCCGCAGACCCCGATCCAAAAGCCCTGCGCCAGTGGCCAGAACGGCCTGTTCCAAGCGGTGAAAANTCCAAATATCGTGANGCGAGCCTCCGATCAGTTCAAGCGCTGTTTTGTTTGGGGTTTCCGAGGCATGGCGCAATGCGTAGGCGGCCAGATTAAACTGGGCCGGACAGCTGGGCGGTGGCCCTTTATCAAACAGTGACAGCATCGCAAAAGTGCTAGGAGGGTTTGGCGCCAGTTGCAAGCCGGTCAAGCCAGCGATATATCCAACCTATGACGGATCGAACCCCCTTTTCACTTTTGCGCGTNGCCCGCGAAGACGGCAGTGGTGCCGCACCAGAGCCGCTGGATTTGGGTCAANGNGTTCGCGGCCTGCGCAAAGCAAAGAAATGGACGCTGGAACAAGCTTCACAACAGGCCGGGCTGGCACGCTCGACTTTGTCCAAAATCGAAAATGGTCAAATGTCGCCGACTTATGACGCGCTGAAAAAGTTGGCAGTTGGCTTGGAAATATCTGTGCCACAATTGTTCACACCNCCACGCAANACCCAGATCAACGGCCGCCTTGTCGTGACAAAATCTGGTCAGGGTCCGAAAACACCTACCGTCACTTATGAACATGAATTGCTTGCCGACACTNTAACACAAAAACAAATGATGCCTTATCGCGCGTGCATTCGCGCCCGATCCATTGATGAATTTGACGGCTGGGTCCGCCATGATGGTGAAGAGTTTTTGTATGTTTTGACCGGTGTAATCATGCTTTATACCGAATTTTACGAACCGATGACAATGCGCCGCGGCGACAGCGCCTATTACGACGCCTCGATGGGCCACAATGTGGTGTCTTGCAGCGAAGACGACGCCACCCTTTTGTGGGTCACCACGCTGGCTTAACGAAACAATTTCGGCAGTACGAAAGCCGCGAGGCCAACAGCGATCATCTGCATCACGATAAACATTGCGATATGGCCGGGATAAATGCCGGCAAAGCTGTCGGAAAATCCCCGCGCGATGGTCACTGCGGGATTGGCGAAACTGGTGGAAGACGTATACCAATAGGCGCCGGTGATATAGAGCGCGACCAGCGTTGGGACCGCCTCTGCACGTGATTTTAGGCCACCGAAAATCACAAATAACAACCCAAAAGTGGCAATGATTTCTGAGACCCATTGGGCCGGACCTGTGCGATGCACCGTGGTTGATATTTGCCAGATCTCTTGATCGAACATCACATGAGTGACCCAAACCCCCAACAGCCCGCCGATCACCTGCACGATGACAAATTGCATCGCCTGCCCAGGGGGGATGTCGCCACGCAGAGCAAATGCCAGCGTAACCGCCGGATTGAAATGCGCCCCCGAAACCGGAGCCAATGTGGTAATTAAAACATACAGCATGCAACCGGTGGCGATGGCGTTCGCCAACAGGGTTATCGCGACATTTCCCGACGCCAAAGCCTCGCCCATGATACCTGATCCGACCACTGCGATTAACAGCAATGCGGTGCCAAGACCTTCAGATAGCAGTTTAGCAGTCATGAAATTGCTCCTATACCTTTGACAGTGGCCTTCAAATCAGCCGGCTGAATGATTTTAAACGGCTTTTGCGTAAAAGCCCGAGTGAGGCGACTGAGAATGTCAAACACGCTTTAAAAGGCGGCATCACAATCTGTCTGCACGCTTGCCGCCGGATCCTTGTGCCCCAATGAGCCCGTATTGCGGCGCTAGGCCAGATCGGGCAGGTCTCTTGTGCCGCCCCGCCACAAACCGTGATCACCAAATCCGTAACCGGCGCATCCGGTTTGGCAAATTCATCCCAGCTTTTAGAACTCAGGTTAACCGTGTCATGGTTCTGACCGAACAGCAACAAAAACGCTTTTGGGTGAACCCACCCGCCGGGCTGTAAGCCGGCTACATAACCCCGCAAGCGGGAGGCNCCATANACTTTGANCAGNNATTCNAAAAGGATCGAGCGGGCCGAACCACCGGTGCAAGGGACACAGACATTCATGACACCTTCGAAGCATAGATTTGTAACGGGTCAGTGTCAGTAAACCAATGACAGCTACAAAATTATTTTAACCGGAGCTGTNACTATTTTGCTGGTTCCCTTCACCGCCAAACGGGCCGGCGTGCAGGCGCTGAGCGCCAGCGCCAAAATCAAGCCCGNCAACACAGCTATGCGGGTCAAAACATGTCCCGAACCGAGCGCGCGCCGCCCGAGATGTCTTTGCCTATCCCCTCGACGGTNCCGCATCCACACAAGGCACAAAGCAGACTGATAGATAGAATTCGCATCATGGACTTTNTTATTCCTCTTCATACCACCAAACGTCGGGTAAAAANCCCAACCANTCGCCGTATATTGGCAATTTTTCGGGATAGTTCAACGCTTTGTTATGCGCAATACGGCTNATGTTCCACTGATAAAACGGNATCACATAACGTCCGGCAGTCAGNACCCGGTCCAAAGCGCGCGTAGCTGCCAGAAACCCTTCGCGGCTCTCGGCACTGATCAGCGCTTTGATCATTGCATCCACAGCCGGAGATTTGACACCCATCCAATTGCGTGACCCNGCTTGATCGGCGGCGTCTTGACCCCAATACAAATATTGCTCATTGCCAGGGCTCAGCGATAATCCGCGTCTGAAATATGTCATGTCAAAATCNTGCGCCTTGGTGCGNGCGGTATATTGCGCATTGTCGACCGTCGAGATGGTCACATCTATACCCAACCGCTCAAGTGCGCGGGCATAAATTTCCATGATGGCGTGATGTTCCTTTTTGCCTTGCTGTAACAAGACCTCAAAGGTGAAGGGGGTGCCGTTGNTATCCTGAAGTTGGCCGTCTTTGACCTGCCATCCTGCGGCTTCTAACAACGCGCCGGCTGCTGCAATATTTTTGCGATTTCGTTCGCGCCCGTCGCTCACCGGCAGGTCATACCCCTCAAGCGCGCCGGGCAACAAATCGTCCTCAAAAGGGGCTAACAGCTCACGCACTGGACCGGAGGCGGGACCCGGCTCAAAGCCCAGCACCGAATTTGAGAAATAAGANGTGATCCGCGACTGACGTCCCCCGGTCATCGCGTCATTGATGAACTCGAAGTTAAACGCCAAGATCATNGCCTCGCGGATCCGCCAGTCGGCAAANACCGACCGCCGCGTNTTCATCACAAAACCAGTCATTCCCGAGGGGCGNTGATGGGGGATAAGGGATTTTTTGACCGTTCCCGCGGCAACAGCCGGAAAATTATAATTGCTGTCCCAAGCGTCGGCATTAAATTCTCGGTGCATGGTCAAGGCCCCGGACTTAAATGCCTCGAACGCCACCGCGCCATCGCCAAAATAATCATATCTGATCTCGTCAAAATTATTCGTGCCGCGCCGGAACGCCAAGGCGTTCCCCCAATAATCGGGGTTGCGTTTCAGCGTCAGATAACGGCCCGGCTCGAACGCACCTACGACATATGGGGCGCTGCTGATCGGGATATCCTTGAGGGAGGCATTTGCAAAGTCTTTGCTCGCCCACTGGGATTTTTTAATGATCGGTCGCATCCCGGCAATCAGTGCCAACTCGGGGTTTTGTTCTGAAAAAGTAAACCGAACCGAGCGCGGACCTGTGGCTTCGGCTTTGGCGATTTTGCCCCAAAGCCCGTGATAGCGCGGATGGCCTAACGTGCCGAGTGTTTCATACGACCACAAGACATCTTCGATGGTGACNGGAGTTCCGTCTGAGAACCGTGCCTCCGGGCGCAGGGTGAATTCGACCCAAGACCGGTCTGGCGGGGTTTCAATGCTTTCCGCCAACAATCCATATAATGAAAACGGTTCATCCCAGTTGCGGCCCATCAGAGACTCATAACCTAGGAATCGCAACTGCCAAGGGGATTTGCCTTTTAAAATTAACGGATTGAGGGAGTCAAATCCGCCGGTTTCACCAGAAATAATAGTCCCGCCTAATGGCGCGTCCGGATTGGCATATGGCAACGATTGATAATCAGCTGGCAGCGCGGGTTTGCCATACATCGCTATACCGTGTTGGGGTTCAGCCGTCGCAGTAATAGCGAGAGTGCTCATCAAAACTGTCGGGGTCAGACGNTAAAAAAGGGATTTGAAAAAACGTCGCATGGGGATGGGATTCCTGTCTAATTCGAGGCGAGCTATGGGCATGTTACGCCCGCTGCAAGCGATTTTCAAACTTTTAGCTTGGATGCTGGACTTATTATCGGTATANAGTGTGCACTGCTCGATAGGTTTCTTGCCTGTATGAAACCTGCCTCAATAACTCAACGCCTGCCTTGCGCAGGCGTTTTTTTTTGCAGGCGGGGTTTTATTGTCGTTGTCATCAGCGCACCAACCTTATTTGTTTGGTCTAATTTGGCAGAGAAATATNTTATTTTGAAAGGAAAAGCGCAATGTCGTTAGAAGGCAAAACTGCCATTGTCACGGGTTCAACGTCGGGAATCGGTCTGGGAATCATACGTGGATTGGCCGAATCAGGGGCTGATGTGATTCTCAATTCGTTTACAGACACAGCGCAAGATTACGCACTGGCAGAGGGAATCGCCAAAGAATTCAACGTTTCAGCACGATATGTCTCGGNGGATATGCGTGATGGGCAAGCCTGTCGCGGGTTGATTGCCGATGTGGGACGCTGCGATATTTTGGTGAATAATGCCGGCGTACAACATGTCGCTCCGATCGATCAGTTTCCGGCCAGTAAGTGGGATGACATCCTCGCTATCAATNTGACATCGGCGTTTCATACGACGGCCGCAGCCCTGCAAATGATGCGNGCNGCAGGCTGGGGCAGGGTGGTCAATATTGCCTCGGCGCATGGGTTAACCGCCAGTCCGTTTAAATCGGCCTATGTGGCTGCCAAGCATGGCGTGGTTGGTTTGACAAAAACCGTNGCGTTGGAGACAGCCGAAGAACCCATCACCGCAAACGCCATTTGTCCAGGGTATGTATTGACCCCTTTGCTAGAGGCGCAATTGCCCGCAACCATGGAAAAATACGGCATGGACCGTGAGACGGTGATCAAAAATATTATTCTCGACCGGCAACCGTCGCGCAGCTTTGCCACTGTTGAGCAATTGGCTGGAACATGTTGTTTTCTCTGCTCGAATGCCGCCGACCAAATTACNGGNACGACGATCAGTATGGATGGTGGCTGGACCGCGATGTGATCAAAAATCAGTGCCGCATTAATNAGTGCCGCATTGCTGTCATATGGGGATTAATTAGACTACGGACCCAGCTTTTTCTGTGTTCTTGGCCTCTTGGCGGGCCNNTTGCGACTTGGCGCTGTCGNTNTCNNCGGTCTCTAAAACAGAGCGAGTNGCCGAAGCATCTTGAGGCTCTGCAACTANTAGAGGGGGGGCATCTTCTTTTTGCGGATACACAAGCCCGGCTGAAATCACCAGTTTCGCCGCCTCTTCCACGGTCATATCCAGCTCAATAACGTCTTTGCGCGGCACAAACAGCATAAACCCAGAGGTCGGGTTCGGGGTGGTCGGCACAAAAATACTAAGAAGATCATCGGCAGTTTTGGGATGGCGTGCAATTTCACCTCTAGCGCTTGTAGTCACAAAGCCGACCGCCCAGACATTTTTCCGCGGATATTCGATCAGGCAGGATTTCTCGAACGACCGGTCAGATTGGGCAAAGACGGTCTCAGCCAGTTGTTTAACGCCAGAATAGACCGAGCGTACAACTGGCATTCTTGCAACAACAGATTCGGCGTAGCGAATCATCGAGCGCCCAATAAATCCCTTTGCAAGCGAACCAACAAGGATCGTAAACAACAAAAACAGCACGACCCCAACGCCACGTATGTTGACCTTGGTTTCAGGACCGAACAGGTTTTTAAAGAATTGTTCCGGCTGATAGGGGCCCGGCACAAACGGCAGCACAACCCCATCTACCCAACCGATGACCGACCAAATCAACCAAATAGTCAGGGCCACTGGTGCGATTACCACGAGCCCGGTCAAAAAACTTGACCTCAGGGTCGCAAAGATACCGGGCTTTTTTGCTTTTGGGGTCTGATCGAAAGGGGTTGTCATAAAATCCACATAGTGCTACCAGAACTTGTCAATACTGATTTTTGCAACGTTTCACAATGCAATGACGCGCAAATTTGAACAACTTTATGTCAATGTGTTAATTTCTTGGGCAATTTCTGCAGCAAGGCGGGCATTGTTGCGCACAAGCGCAATATTTGCGGTGAGTGAGCGGCCATCTGTCAGGTCAAAAATCCGCTGTAAAAGAAATGGTGTGACCGCTTTACCGACGATTCCTTGCCTCTCCGCGTCCGCCAGGGCGGTTCGGATAAAAGGTGCCATCTCGCTCTGGCTGATCTCTTCGGCTTGCGGCACAGGGTTGACGACCAACTGGCCGCCTGGCAGGTCCAGTTGTTGGCGCATGAAATGGGCCCGGGCAATCTGGGCCGATGTGTCCATTCTTAGCGGCGCCGGCAATTCAGATTGCGCCGACCAAAAGGCGGGTAAGCTGTCCTGCCCATAGGCAATCACCGGAACGCCAAGCGTTTCGAGAACCTCGAGAGTTTTGGGCAGGTCCAGAATTGCTTTTGCACCTGCCGCCACCACTGTGACGGGCGTTTGCGCTAATTCATGCAGATCGGCCGAGATGTCAAAACTGTGCTCGGCACCGCGATGGACCCCCCCAATGCCACCGGTGGCAAACACCGAAATTCCGGCATGGGCCGCCCCAATCATCGTGGCCGCCACGGTTGTGGCCCCGGTGCCGCCCATCGCCATACAGGCCGCCAGATCAGCCCGCGACAGTTTCGCCGCCTCACGGGTTTGCGCCAGCCCGGTCAGTTGCGCGTCGGTCAGCCCGATGCACAGACGCCCGTCAAGCACGGCAATAGTCGCCGGTATCGCACCAGAATCACGAATACATTGTTCCACATCCTGTGCCATTTTGAGATTTTCGGGCCAAGGCATGCCATGGGTGATGATAGTGCTTTCCAGCGCCACCAGCGGCTGCCGTTCGCTTTGAGCGGTCTGAACTTCGGGCGAAAGGGTAAGCAAACTCATAATGCAGTGTCTCCTGAAACATAACGCGCCGCTGTCTCAAGCGCATGGTGCAAGGCCTCAGCCCGTGCAGCACCTGCCAGTTCGGCGGCCATGTGCGCCGCCATAAAGGTATCGCCCGCGCCAGTCACCCGTGTTTCCAGCACATCAGGCGGGGTCTGGAGCAGGCTCTGACCCTGACCGGCATCACAAGCCGGCCTTGCCCCATCAGTCACCAGCACCCGATGCGCGCCTTTAATCAAGAGTGCTTGGGCCGCCTCAGACGCTGTTTGATACTCAGTTTGACACAGCAGATTGGCCTCTTCGAGATTGACATACAACAACGCCCGTTTGTGTGTTATCAGCGGCAGCAAACGCTCGGCCTTGCCCGGCGAGGCAGGTGCAACGCACAAATTACATTTGGCAAAAAGTGGTGAAACGGCGATATATTCCAAAAGATTTTGAGTTAGGTTTCCGTCAAGTGAAATTGTGCCGGAAAAAGGGCTCTCTGGGGTGCCGAACGGTCCCAAAGTCAGCGGTGCAAGAATTTTCTCTCCTGTCGTTTCAAGAGAATGGGCGTCGGCAATCGCGGCAATCAGCCCGTTTGCGCCTTCGATCGCCATATATCTATCAGTGGGCAAATCATCGGAGCGGTAGACATAGTCACAATCGATGCCCATGCCTTCGCAGGCGCTGATGAGCGCATCACCTTCGGCGTCGCGCCCGACCGACGATAATACAACAGGATCAACCCCGAATCGTTTGAGGGTCATGGCGATGTTTAACGCCACACCGCCGGGCAGGCGGGTGATCCGCCCCGGCACATCCGAGCCCTGCTTCATATGGCTGGCCGAGTGGCCGATCATATCCCATAAAACTGAGCCAATACATAAAACCTGTGTCATAAAGCCCTTCTGACCGCAGTTTGCGCCACGCGCAAGATGGTGCACCGAGGACAATGCAAATTACCGATTGTCTTTCGCCATCCCAAGGAATTATCAAATACGCTAAATCTGTCCACATTCGACTGTAAGGTAAAAGACCCGATGCATAGCTTCCTTCGTTCCATGATAGCCTTTTGGGTTTTTCTGCTGAGTCCGGTTGTAACAGGTTTTGTCACAGCTCACGAGCTGCGCCCCGCCGTTGGCGACCTGACGGTAACACCGCAGGGGGCTGTATTGACGCTGTCGATGAATATTGAGGCGCTGCTGGCAGGGATTGATCTCGACAATCTCGAAAACACCGATGCAAGTCCGGGATCTGGCCGTTATGACCGGCTTCGCGACCTGTCGCCTGAGACGTTACAGACGCAGATCAAGACGTTTTTTCCAAGGCTGTTACCGGGTATTTTGCTGCAAGATGGTAATCAGTTGCAGCGTTTCACCCTGAGCGCAGTCAGTGTCGACGCAGTCGGTGACCCCAACCTGCCGCGCGACAGCCTTTTGGAACTGACCATTGAGGAGCCAATTACCTCACCCTCTGTGTTGTTTCATTGGCCCAAGGGATTTGGTGCTTTGATCTTACGTCAAATGGGCACCGATAATGGCTATACCGGATACCTTGGCGGCGGTGAAAAAAGCGACCCCATTCGGCTGGCGGGCAATGTTAATCAAACCGCGATCAGCGCGTTGATTCAATATATACCGGTGGGTTTTGATCATATCCTGCCCAAGGGGCTTGATCATATTTTGTTTGTTTTGGGATTGTATTTCTTATCAGTGCGTTTTGGTGTTTTGTTATGGCAAATCAGCGCTTTTACAGTCGCTCACACCGTCACATTGGCGCTGGGGGCCATGGGGCTTGTGACGGTCCCGGCGACCATTGTCGAGCCGCTGATCGCCGCCTCGATTGTGTTTGTCGCAGTCGAAAATATCGCCAGCCCTAAGCTGCATGCATGGCGGCCTGCAGTGGTGTTCGGGTTTGGGCTGTTACACGGACTGGGATTCGCCAGCGTTCTAGGTGAATTTGGCCTGCCGCAGGGGCAATTCATCCCTGCGCTTATCGGGTTTAATATCGGTGTTGAGTTGGGTCAATTGACGGTGATTGCCATAATGATACTGACCTTGGGGCTGTGGTTTGGCAGTCAGTCTTGGTTTCGCACTCGCATCGCCGTGCCGGCCTCAGCACTGATCGGAATAATTGGTGCTTGGTGGTGCGTGGAACGCACATTATTGTGACGCAACCTTGGACTTGTAACGGACTCATAAACTTCACGAGCGCGCGGGAGAAAGTCAGCCTCTCACTGGGCAGGGGGGTTGCGCTGACCCCGCAAACCCAGTAAAGCGCACCCATTCAATACCGCAGACGCAAGCGGGCACGCTGGGGGAGACATCCCCAACTGTCCACCGGTTGGAG